>CAYHTC010000045.1:0-13225 GCA_964359445.1 uncultured Sediminibacterium sp.
CAGGTAATGCTGCTATCCGTACAAAGGGAATGAGCCGGTCGGCTTCTTCTTTGCTGACCCACCATATTTTCCGGAGATCATCCGGCACCCTGAAACGTCCTCCCTTAGTCCGGTAATTAAGGATTGTCCGAATCGTTCTTTCAGGCAGACCCAATCGGTTCCATCCTTCCGCAGAAACCGTATTGGGGTCAAACATAAACAGGGATGGCTGCAATACTTTTGCTGTGCCGGCAGTATTATACAAAGAAGCCGCCCCTTCCGGTAACCTGCCTTTTGTATTTGCACCTGTTTTACTTTGTGCAACAAAATCAATCAGCGCTTTATTAAGTACCGGCGGTACTTGCTTTACCCGGTAAAAATAAGGGAGCGCCATACAACTGACTATCAGCAACAATAAAATAATTACTGCGGTACGTTCCTTTCTGCTGAAGGTAAAATAGTCTTTGAGTATCCTTTTCATACCTAAACATTTTATGTTTCTGTATTCAAAGGGGATTACAAACTGATCGTCAATCCATCATAAGCTAACCGGATATGCGGGGGCAATTCCAGGTTGATAGCTGTATGCCCGCCCAACTGGTGACTGATATGCGTAAAATACACTTCAGGCACATCCAGTTCAACGGCCATAGCTATCGCTTCTGATAAAGTAAAATGAGAGATATGCAACTCTTTTCTCAGCGCATTTAATACCAATACTTTTGAACCACGGATCTTTTCTTTTTCAGCTTCCTCAATTCTGTTGGCATCAGTGATATAGGTAAACTGTCCAAAACGAAATCCAACCACGGGCATTTTATGGTGTATCACTTCTATTGGCACTACAGGTATATCACCAATAAAAAATGGCGAATCATCAATAGTAATCAGGTTCAGCTCCGGAACCCCCGAATATTTAGTATCGGTAAATGCATAATAAAAATCGCGACGAACTGCTTCCCCGGTTAAAGAGTTGGCATAGATATTCATCGCTTTTTTAGAAGTAAAATTATACGCACGAATATCATCCAGTCCGGCCATATGATCCTTATGGGGATGGGTATACAATACGGCATCCAAATGGTTGGTTTGTGTACGTAACATCTGGTACCTGAAATCGGGTGTGGTATCTACCACAACAGTTGTAGTAGCTGATTGAACAAGGATGCTGCTCCGCAAACGATTATCATGCGGGTCAGATGAGGTACACACCTCGCAGCAGTAACCAATCATGGGCACACCGGAACTGGTGCCGGTGCCAAGAAATGTTATGGTTAAAGGAGGGGCGTTCACGTATCAAATCTAAGTTAAATAAGCTAACCCGCTTTACGTATTAACCGCAAGATCAGGCAGCAGTAACGGATTTTTTTACGACTTCCGCATACAATTTTTGAGACTCGTGTGTAAGCTTATCAAAATCAATGGTCAGTGCAGGAATAATCTCCATAAGCGTATTGATTCTGCCTTCTACACTGAGGAATTTATTCAGTACTACAATTTTCCTTTCCTCCAGCAGGCACCAGCCACTTTGAAAAGTACCGCGCTCATAGCGAACCACATAGCCGGATTCGCCCAGTATATCTGCTAATTTATCTAAGGTGGATTGGGTGTATTTCATGAAGTCAAAAGTCAAAAAAAATAATATGTTACAAAGGTAAGTATCTGCTCAGGAGGCAAGGTCAGTAATCCAAAGGAGTTATTCACATGTTTTCTCACGACTGACGATTCACGTCTCACGACTTTCACTTTCCACTCCTAACTCCTAACTCCTAACTCCCTTTTGCCTACTTGCTCACCATCTTAATCACCGGCACGATCATCTCTTCCAGGCTAATGCCGCCATGTTGAAAGGTATTCCTGTAATAATTAACGTAATGATTGTAATTATTGGGATAGCACAGAAATCCGTCTTCTTTGGCAAAAATGAATGAGGAATTTACATTCGGCACGGGCAGGCCGGCTTGTTTCGGATCTTTAAATGCCAATACATCCCGTGGCTCGAAATTAAGGTTACGGCCATGTTTGTACCGTAAGTTGGCAGTGGTCTGCTTATCGCCAACTACTTTATGTGGCGTATTCACGCGCACGCTTCCATGATCCGTTGCCAATACAATTTTGATATTTTTATCCGCTACCCTTTTCAGGGCCTGGTGCAGGGGACTGTGTTCGAACCAGCTTCGGGTTATACTCCGGTAACTGGCTTCATCACTGGCCAGTTCTTTCAGCACTTCCATTTCTGTACGTGCATGACTCAGCATATCAACAAAATTATATACGATAATATTCAGATCGTTTTGCAGCAGGTTATGCATATTACTAACGAGTTGCTGCCCATCATGATGATTCACGATTTTATGGTAGCTAAAGCGGATATCTTCTCTTTTCAGGCGCCTGAGCTGGGCTTTAAAAAATTCTTCCTCAAACAAATTCTTGCCTCCTTCCTCATCATCATTTTTCCATTGTTCCGGAAACTGCTTTTCAATATCAACCGGTAATAATCCCGCAAAAATGGCATTGCGGCAATATTGGGTGGCAGTTGGCAGGATAGAATAAAATGTTTCTTCTTCCAATACACGAAAACTCTCGGCAAAAATGGGTTGGATGGCTTTCCACTGGTCGTAGCGAAGATTATCAACCAGTACAAAAAAAGTGGGTATCCCCTTTTCTACGTGCGGCAATACCTTGAACTGAAACAAATGATTGCTCATAATGGGTGCGGAAAAACTCTTCGGATCAATCCATGAAGCATAATTTTTACTTACGAACTTAAAGAACTCAGTATTGGCTTCCTGCTTCTGAGACTGAAATATTTCACGCATTTCAGGACTGTCGCTCTTCTCCATCTCCAGTTCCCAATACACTAATTTTTTATATATATCCATCCATTCATTATAATCAGGATTATTACTTAACGCCATGAATAGTTCCCTGAATTGCTGCTGATAAGCAGAAGTGGTTTTTTCTGCTACCAGTCTTTTATTATCAATGATCTTTTTCAGCGTTAATAAAACCTGATTAGGATTAACGGGCTTGATCAGGTAATCTGTTATCTGGCTCCCAATGGCATCATCCATCAGATTCTCGGTTTCATTTTTGGTGATGAGTACCACCGGTATCCGGCTATTCACTGCTTTGATACGTGCCAGGGTTTCCAGGCCGGTAATTCCGGGCATGGTCTCATCCATCAATATCACATCCACCAGGTTATATTTTACATAGTCGATGGCATCAAATCCATTGGTAAGTGTATGTACTTCATAGCCTTTGTGTTCCAGAAATAACTTCTGCGATTGCAGGCTTTCCATCTCATCATCTACCCATAAAATTTTCACTACAGACATAGGGATCGGTTTGGAGTTTGGAGTTTGGAGTTTGGTTATTTAGGTTTGACATCCTAAGATAACCGGCTTCAATATAAACAAACACCCAATAAATATATTAAAACAACAATTGGTAAGTAAAAATAGATACGATGGAAAGATAGTTTAGACAGAAAGGCTGTTAAATTGCTGGGATAAATCTATTTCATTCCATCGTATCGGTATTCTTATTTGTACTTTTACCCGGGCTGAAAGCTACTGATTTAACAATTTAACAACAGGATGACTCCCATAAAAAGAAAAATTATTAACGATCCGGTATATGGTTTCATTACCATTAATCATCCCCTGATCTTCGCTATTATTGCACACCCTTACTACCAACGCCTGCGCCGCATACAACAGATGGCCATGGCACAGTTGGTATATCCGGGTGCGGTACATACCAGGCTGCATCATTCACTGGGCGCCTATCATTTGATGCACAATGCAGTTGCCGAATTGAGGGGTAAAGGCATAGAAATTACTGAAGAAGAAGAAATAGCGGTTAAAGCTGCCATCCTTTTGCATGATATTGGCCATGGCCCCTTTTCTCATGCACTGGAACATATACTGGTACCAGGTGCACATCATGAACAATTATCGTTACAGATTATGGACCTGATAAATAACGAATTGAACGGCCAGCTAATATTGGCTATCAGGATATTTACTGATCAATACCACAAACCTTTTTTACATCAGCTTATCAGCGGACAACTGGATGTGGACCGAATGGATTATCTGAGCCGCGACAGTTTTTACTCAGGTGTAAGTGAAGGAGTGATAGGATACGACCGTATTTTAAAAATGCTGGTAGTAGAGAATGGACAGTTGATGGTGGAAGAAAAAGGAATTTACAGTGTAGAAAAATTTTTGGTTGCAAGGCGACAAATGTACTGGCAAGTATACCTGCATAAAACGGTTCTTTCCGCGGAAAAAATGCTGGTAAAAATTTTAGAACGGGTCCGGAGCCTCTATTCAAAAGAGGATGCAGCATTGAAAACATTATCTGAACTTGATTTCTTTCTGGGTGAGTTTACAGGAGAGATGAATACATTGGCCCTCGAAAAATTCTGTTCAATAGACGATCATGACGTAATGCATGCTGTTAAACGCTGGAGCCATCATCCGGACAGGATTTTATCTTTACTCTGCAAACGCTTCCTGAACCGGGAATTATATAAAGCAAGAATACAGGCCGAACCTTTTGAGGATCATTTTATAAAGGCTAAAGAAGCACTGGTTATTGAACAGTTTGGTATTCACCCCGCTGATGTAAACTATCTCTGCTTTACAGGAGAAGCCAGCAATACCCTTTATCAAACCATAGATGAGCGCATTAATATTTTATTCAAAGATGGAACGGTAACCGACATATCAAGGATAGAGAACGCATTAATTGACCAAAACCTTTCCGCCCCGGTTAAAAAATTTTACATTTGTTTGTTAACATAGGTGGATGCTGAAAGACTAAAGACTAAAGACCAAAGGCTAAAGACTAAAGACCAAAGACTAAAAACCGTTGAATATGCAATTCACTGCCTCACAAATAGCCATGTTAATCAATGGCAGGCTGGACGGAGATGCCGCCGCAACCGTTATTTCCTTTGGTAAAATTGAGGAAGCTGCTGAGGGGCAGTTATCCTTCCTTGCCAATCCCAAATACGAAGAGTATTTATACCAGACAAAGGCTTCAATTGTAATCATTAATGATTCGCTTGAATTGAAACAGCCGGTAACCACAACCCTTGTTCGTGTACCGGATGCCTACTCGGCTTTTGCCACCCTTCTTACCAAATACCAGGAACTGATAAGCCAGCAACTTACCGGTATTCAGCAACCCAGTTATATAGATCCGACAGCCTTTTTGGGCGAGCATATTTTTGTAGCTGCTTTTGTACATATAGGTGAACATGTAACTATAGGAAAAAACGTAAAACTGTTTCCCGGTGTGGTTCTGGGCAATTATGTAAAAGTGGGAGACAATAGTATACTGCATGCGGGTGTAAAGATTTATATGGATTGTGTGATCGGTAAAAACGTAACCATTCATGCGGGTACAGTGATTGGCAGTGATGGTTTTGGCTATGCGCCACAGGCAAACGGAAGCTATCATAAAGTGCCCCAGATAGGGAATGTAGTGATAGAAGATTTTGTTGAAATAGGCGCCAATGCTACCATCGACCGGGCAACAATGGGTTCTACTATTATCCGGACCGGCGTAAAACTGGATAACCTGATACAGATAGCGCATAATGTTGAAGTAGGCACGAATACTGTAATCGCTGCCCAGGCAGGTATCAGCGGAAGTACCAAAATAGGCAAAAACGTGATGATTGGTGGACAAGCGGGCGTTGCTGGCCATATTAGCATTGCCGATGGTTCTAAAATTGCCGGGCAGAGTGGTGTAACCAAATCAATCAAAGACCCTAATAAGTCTCTGAATGGTACTCCAGCCATGGATTTTTCCAGTTATTTACGTATCCAGGCAATGACCAGAAACCTGCCTGACCTGGAAAAGAGGGTTAAAGAATTGGAAAAAATGGTCGATCAGCTCCTCTCAGAACGGGTAAATACCCGAATAAAGCCCGTTTAACCGCCTCGAAATCTTATTTTTGCGGAATATATTTTCGTTAACAAAGCCTGCATATACAAACCAATGCAGGTTTTGAGTGTCTGTTATGGCTTTTCCAACGTACTATTTATCTGGAATGATAAGCCCGGCCGCTCCTAAACAGCAAGAAAGAATGGATATCAATTTTAACCCAGACAAGCAACATACCCTTAACAGTCCCATCAGTATCAGCGGCACCGGATTACATACCGGTGTTTTGGTAGATATGACACTTAGGCCTGCCAACCCTGGTTTTGGGATACAGTTTCAACGTACCGATCTGCCGCAACAACCCATTATCAAAGCCGATTGCGATCTGGTAACTGATACAAGCCGTGGTACCACATTACAGGTAGGCGATGCCAAAATAAGTACCGTGGAACATGTTTTGGCCGCCCTGGTAGGAATGGGGGTAGACAATGCGCTGATAGAAGTGAACGGTCCTGAAATACCTATTATGGACGGAAGCTCCACCCCTTTTATTGATTTAATTGAAGATACCGGAGTGATAGAACAGGAGGCCACAAAAGCATGGTATAGCCTGGATGAAAATATTTACCATTATGATGAATCGAAAAGGGTGGAAATGGTGGCACTTCCATCAATGGACTACCAGATCACAACATTGATCGATTTTAATAGTCCGGTTTTAGGTACCCAACATGCCGGCCTGAAAACCATCAAAGATTTTAAATCCGAAATAGCCCCCTGCCGCACATTTTGCTTTTTACATGAACTGGAAGCCTTGCTGGACAATGACCTGATTAAAGGAGGCGATATTAATAATGCCATTGTAGTGGTTGACAGACCCGTTACCAATGCTGAGATGAGCCGTTTGGCGAAGGTTTTTAAACGCGACAAGATTGAAGTGAAAAGCGAGGGTTACCTTAACAACCTGGAACTTCGTTTCCCGAATGAACCTGCCAGGCATAAATTATTAGATGTGGTGGGCGATCTGGCTTTGATTGGTTATCCAATCAAGGCCCGCATTATTGCCAACAGACCAGGGCATAGTACCAATGTTGAATTTGCCAGAAAGATCAAACAATACATCAAAAAGAACAGACATGTAAAAGATGTTCCGGTGTATGATCCCAGTATGCCGCCGGTATTCAGTCTGGAAAAGATCGAAAAAACATTACCACATCGTCATCCGTTTTTACTGGTCGATAAAATTGTGGAACTAACAGATACGTATATCATAGGAATCAAAAATGTAACTTTTAACGAGTGGTTCTTCCCCGGTCATTTTCCAGGCAACCCGGTTATGCCCGGCGTATTACAGGTTGAAGCACTGGCACAAACCGGTGGTATTCTCTGCATCAATTCCATGCCGGAAGGTACCTATGATACTTACTTTTTAAAAATAGATAATTGTAAGTTCAAACAAATGGTAAGACCGGGTGATACCATGGTATTAAAAATGGAATTCACCGGACCTATCCGCAGAGGTATTTGTGAGATGAGGGGAACGGTGTATGTTGGTGGCAAAGTAGCCACAGAAGCAGACCTGGTGGCGCAGGTGGTGAAGAGGCAGGGATGAGAATCGTGAATCGTGAGGAGTGAATCGTGAGGAGTGATGCCGGATGGCAGGAAAAAATGATTTAGAATGTACCTGACATGTTTTGCAGTTTAATATAAAAATCGGCGATGACGCACCCTTATACTTATATTGATCCCAATGCACGTATTGCACCAAACGTGAAAATTGATCCGTTTACCGTTATTCATGGCGATGTTCAGATTGGCGAAGGTACCTGGATTGGCAGTAATATTACCATCATGGACGGAACCAGGATCGGCAAAAACTGTCGCGTATTTCCGGGTGCTGTTTTAGGAGCGATTCCGCAGGATCTGAAATTCAGTGGCGAAAAAACCACTGCCGAAATTGGAGACAACACCACCATCCGTGAATTTGTAACCATTAACCGCGGAACGGAGGACCGGGGCAAAACCAGGGTCGGCAGCAATTGTATGATCATGGCGTATAGCCATATAGCGCACGATTGTTCCATCGGCGATAACTGTATCCTGAGTAACAGCGTACAGATTGCCGGACACGTTACCATGGGCGACTGGGCCGTAGTGGGTGGCGTTAGTGCCGTTCACCAGTTTGTGAATATTGGTCAGCATACATTCATCGCCGGCGGTAGCCTTGTTAGCAAAGATGTGCCCCCCTACATTAAAGCAGTAAGAAATCCACTTAGCTATGGTGGTGTAAACAGCGTAGGTTTAAAAAGAAGGGGGTTCCCCCTGCAGCAGATCAATCATATATTGGATGTATACCGTACCATTTACAATAAAGGCTTCAATACCTCACAGGCATTGGAATATATTGAAGAAGAATTGCCCGCTACCGATGAAAGAGATGAAATCGTAACTTTTATCCGGGAAAGTGGAAGAGGAATTATCAAACGGTTTATAAAAGGAGCTACTGAGGAAGACTAAGTCATACCCCAAACACAAGCCCCAAATGGGGAGTTACATTTATTAAGCATCATGAATGATCCCTTACAACAAGCTTCCCCCCTCTCTAAATGCTCCTTCAATGGATTAGGGTCCGTAATTATTTCATTGATTGATTCCGGCAAACGCTTTAACCGTGACTGGATCTTCCGTCATATAACCCATACATTTGAAACGGGCCGGTCTTACGCCATCACCGGGCCCAATGGAAGCGGGAAAAGTACGCTGCTACAGAGTATTGCGGGTAGCATACAGTTAAGTGAAGGCAGAGAGGAATATGGAATTTCGACTACCGAACAGGGAATACTGAATATCGAAGGTAAGGCTGAACAGTATACCAATGTACCTTCTGAAAATTTTTACAGGTATCTTTCCATCGCTGCCCCTTATATTGAGTTGATTGAAGAAATGACGGCAAAAGAATTTTTACATTTTCACCGGCAATTCAAGCCATTGGTTAGCCAGGTTAGTATTGATGAAATACTTTCTGTTATTGGGCTTGAAAAATCTGCAGACAAACAGATACGTTATTTCAGCAGTGGTATGAAACAACGCATCAAACTGGCACAGGCCATTTTTTCTGATGTACCCGTTTTATTACTGGATGAGCCATGCACCAATTTAGATACCGGTGGTTACCAACTATACCACAAACTAATGGAAGGCTACTGTACAAATAAACTGATTATTGTGAGCAGTAATGATGAGCAGGAGATGGATTTTTGTGCTGAAAAATTGAATATCATTGATTACAAATAATTAAAGATATTTTTTTCTATGTCTGCAAGCAATTTCAATATTACAGGTCTGACCAACGGGCAGGTTCTCATTGCCCGGGAGCAATATGGTTCCAATACACTTGATTACAAAAAGCAAAATGGTTTTTCCGATGCGCTGAAAAGCCTGGCCAAAGAACCAATGGTTGCCCTGTTATTGGTAGCATCGATCATTTATTTCATCAGTGGCGATACCGGAAATGGTATTTTTCTGGCATCCGCAATTGTATTGGTAGCAGCCATTTCTCTCTATCAAGATTCAAGAAGCCGGAATGCACTGGAGAAATTGAAAAACTTTACGCAGCCCTGTTGCAAAGTTATCCGCAATGGAGAAGTAGTAGAAATTAAAAGCGAAGACCTTGTTATAGGCGACTGCCTGATGATTGAAGAAGGCACATCAATTGCCGCAGATGGCAGTATCGTGCATTCCAACGATTTTTCGGTAAATGAATCCATCCTTACAGGCGAATCACTTTCTGTTTATAAAGACTTATCCAAAGAAGATCATTTCATTTACCGGGGCACTACTGTTGCCAGCGGATTAGCCATTGCCAGCATTACTGCCATTGGTAACCAAACCAAATTAGGAAAGATCGGAAAAAGCCTGGAAAGTATTCAGGAAGAAAAGACTCCGCTTGAATTGCAGATCAACAACTTTGTAAAGAAGATGGTGATAGCGGGTACCATTGTTTTCATTATCGTTTGGGTTATCAATTACCGGCATTCACATGATGTATTGGACAGTCTGCTTAAAGCACTTACACTGGCCATGAGCATCCTGCCTGAAGAAATACCGGTAGCGTTTACTACGTTCATGGCACTCGGTGCCTGGCGTTTAATGAAGATGGGCATTGTAGTAAAGCAAATGAAAACCGTAGAAACATTGGGCAGCGCCACAGTTATCTGTACAGATAAAACCGGCACCATTACAGAAAATAGAATGGGCCTGGCAAAACTTTTTGTACTGGGCTCACCCAATATTACCCATGCAGAAACAACTTTAAGTGATGATGAGCAGGCGCTCATCAGACTGGCTATGTGGGCAAGTGAGCCCATCCCTTTCGATCCAATGGAAATGGCCCTGCATGATGCTTATGTAAAACTACCCATGGATGATGAAAGGCCGATGTTCAAAATAGTTCATGAATATCCATTGGGAGGAAAGCCGCCGATGATGACCCATGTATTTGAAAATACCATGGGCAAACGCGTCATCGCTGCCAAAGGAGCTCCTGAAGCATTAATCAATGTATCCAATTTGTCTGCCCGCGAAAAACACCAAATAGAAACCACTATTAACAGTCTGGCAGCCGATGGTTACCGTATACTTGCAGTAGGTGAAGCCAGTTTCACAGGCACTGATTACCCTGAGAATCAGGAAAAATTATCATTCAGCTTTAAAGGATTGATTGCATTTTATGACCCGCCTAAGAAAAATATACAATCGGTATTGGAACAATTTTATGCCGCAGGCATTGCCGTAAAAATCGTTACCGGCGATAATGCCGCCACTACCAATGCCATTGCCCGGCAGATAGGATTTGATGGTCATGAAAAAAGTATTTCCGGTAATGAGCTGATGACATTACCGGATGCGGAACTGCAGCAAAGAGTGCTGGATACCAATGTGTTTACCAGGATGTTTCCTGATGCCAAATTAAAAATCATCAATGCCTTTAAAGCGAAAAACGAAATTGTAGCCATGACCGGCGACGGTGTAAACGATGGCCCGGCATTGAAAGCCGCTCATATCGGCATTGCCATGGGTAAGAAAGGAACTGAGATAGCCAAACAGGCCGCATCGCTGATCTTACTGGAAGATGATTTATCTAAAATGGTAGATGCGATTGCCATGGGCAGAAGAATTTATACGAATCTGAAAAAAGCTATACAGTATATCATCTCCATACATATCCCCATTATACTAACGGTATTCATTCCTTTGGCGCTGGGCTGGATATATCCGAATATTTTCACTCCGGTACATATCATCTTCCTGGAATTGATCATGGGCCCTACCTGTTCCATCATTTATGAAAATGAACCCATGGAAAAAAATACCATGCTCCAAAAACCCCGGCCCATTTCTACTACTTTTTTTAATACTAAAGAATTAACCACAAGCATTATTCAGGGATTACTGATCACTGCAGGTACTTTAACCGCTTATCAATATGCTGTGCACCGGGGTTATGATGAAGCAACCACCAGAACAATGGTCTTCATGGTTTTGATTGCAGCCAATATATTCCTGACTTTAATTAACCGTTCCTTTTATTATTCCGCGCTTACAACACTCCACTATAAAAATAACCTGGTATTACTGATCATAGCCATTACGATGGCTGTTTCCGGACTACTTATTTTTGTACACCCATTGGCAAGATTCTTTAAATTTGAACATCTGAACCTTACTCAATTACTGATTTGTATTGGCATTGGCTTCCTGTCTGTGATATGGTATGAAGCAATCAAATGGAGAAAGAGAAGACAATAAATAGCTAAATCACTACATTTTGTTAGAACAGTATTTTCAATCATTCAGGAAAAATAGTATCGGCACTGATACCAGTTTTGAAACGCCGTATGGAACGAAGAAAATGGTGTATGCCGACTGGACAGCAATGAGTACCATCATCACTCCTACCAGGATGCCATAAAAAACAAGGTGGATGATTGGTTTAATTTGAAGCTACAGTAAAAAACATTTATCATTCAAAATCCGATATTCGATCCCCCTCCCCCCTATCGTCTGCTGGCAATCAATAAATTCAGATCCGTATATTTCAAATCAAAGCGCTGACTGATATAGAAATCTGTTAATGCCCCTTTGAACATATAGATGCCTTCGCGAAGATTGAACTTGTGCCATACCATTTCTTCAATGCCGCCTTCATCGCTGATCTCTAAAATTAATGGCATGAGCACATTGCTGATAGCCTGACTGGCTGTACGGGCAAAACCGCTGGGTATATTGGGTACACAATAATGAATCACATCATGTTTTAGAAAAGTGGGATCTTCATAGCTGGTTAATTCACTGGTTTCAAAACAACCGCCACGGTCAATAGCCACATCAATAATGATGCTTCCCGGGCGCATAGCCGCTACCATTTCTTCGGTAACCACTACCGGCGCCCTTCCATATTCATTACTTAAAGCGCCCACGGCCACTTCGCAGGTCTTAAGTTGTTTAGATAAAATTTTTGGCTCAAGTACACTGGTCCAGATTCGCTGCCCCAAATTATTCTGTAATTGTTTTAACCGGTAAACATTGTTATCAAATACTTTCACAGAAGCGCCCAGGGCAAGTGCATTACGGGTGGCAAATTCGCCAACAATACCGGCGCCGATAATAATTACTTTGGTTGGCGGGATACCACTGATACCACCTAATAATACCCCTTTGCCTTTGTTAAAACTACTCAGGTACTGGCCCGCAATCAGCATAACCGCACTCCCGGCAATCTCACTCATACCGCGAACAATGGGATAGGTTCCGCTATCATCTTTGAAATTTTCAAAGCTGAGCGCCGTAACCCTTTTTTCCATCATCTTCTCTATATATTCTTTCTTTAAAGCAGAAAGATGTACAGGCGATATGATGGTCTGATTCATTTGAATCAATGGCAAATCTTCTTCTACCGGAGGGGCGCTCTTAACCAGTATGGGACAGTTAAATATTTCTTTACGGTCGTACACAATTTGTGCACCCGCTTCGGCATAATCCTTATCAGAGTAATGGCTACCTATACCCGCCTTATGTTCTACCACCACATGGTTACCATTGGCCACTAATACACCCACCGCATCAGGTGTTAGCGCAATACGGTTTTCCTGAAAAGCAATTTCTTTGGGAATACCAATATGCAACTTGGCGCCCTGTGGCTTTATATCCAGGGTCTCTTCCAGTGTTTCATAGGTGAAGGATGCACTGATGGAGGGTTTGGTAGCCATGGAGGGAATAAGATTGAGATATTATGTGATTGAGATAAAATTAATTCATTTTCACCAGAAAGAAAGGCAGA
>CAYHTC010000046.1:0-13052 GCA_964359445.1 uncultured Sediminibacterium sp.
CATTTCAATTTTTACTTACCTGCAATTGGTTATATTTGTTACTAAATATATTGGAACTTGAGGACTAAAAACAGCTTTTCCTATAAACTAAATTTAATAGTATATTTAAAATATTATAAAACATTAATAATCAAATAAATATCATCTATTAATTAATTATAAAATAGTAATTATTGCAGGCATAAAACAGTGTATAAATTGCTTTTTGATGATGAATAATAAAAATAACATATTTACTTCATTAATAATTGAAAATCAATATTTTCCGTGTGTTAACTATATAAACACTTTGTTTCAATTTTCAAATATAAAAATTGAACAATATGAAACCTATCAGAAAATGAGTTTTCGGAACCGTTGTGTGGTGGCGGGGAGTAATGGTTTGGTGCATTTGTCGGTTCCCCTGGTAAACGGACGCGACCGGCAGCAGCTCATGAAGGATGTCAGGGTCAGTCATTGGGCCAATTGGCAAACGCAACATTGGCGTACCATCGAATCCTGTTACAGCCGTTCGCCTTTCTTTGAATTTTATAGGGATGGTGTTTTAGGGCTGCTCCAGAAAAAGGAAGTTTACCTGCTGGATAGGAACCTTGCCATTCTGGAATGGCTGAAAAAAGTATTGAAATTTCAGGGGCAGATTTCACGCACAGACAGCTATGAGAAAAATGTGGGTATTGATATGGCAGACAGGCGAAACTATTATTTACCCAAAAACAGGGTGTACCAACCCGTAACTTTTACCTATACCCAGGTTTTTCAGGACAGGATCGGTTTTCAGCCTAATCTGAGTATCCTGGACCTTTTATTCTGCTCCGGGCCCAACGCGATACAGCTACTGACAGATAACAAATTAACGTTTTAATAGCTCTGTAATCTTGTAGTTATTTTGATAAGCTGTAATTTTAAACATTGCTAATTATCAACGCACTACAGATAGTTTAACCCCCTATTGTTGTTCCAGATGAAGAACGTAAGATTTGTGTGTTGCCTTGTATTGCTATTAGGGCAGGGTATGGTTTTGGGGCAGGATTTTTCTAATAAGGGGAAGGAATTCTGGATTGCATACCCTGCTCATATTGATGGAACTACATCAGTAATGGGTCTGTATATTACCTCAAATACAAATACTACAGGTACTGTTCAATTGGGTAATAAGCCCGCCATGAGTTTTACAGTTGTGGCTAATGAGGTTACCAGAATATTTTTGAATGCTACCGGAACCGGAACCGTTACCGGTACAACACCTATTTATTTTGGATTAAACACGGATGTATACCTTAATATGACAGATGGTGTTAAACCCGGTTCCGCTATAAAAATAACTACAACGGATCCCGTTGTTGTATACTCTCATATCATCAGGTCGGCCAGAAGCGGCGCTACGTTAGCATTACCCACTCAGGTATTAGGTAATGAATATATTGCTCCAAGTATGCATTCTACTTCCACAAGCAGAGAAACAAACAATGGTACTGTTGGAGGGGTTAGTGAGATCGTAGTGATTGCAACTCAAAATAATACAGTTGTAGAAATTACACCTACTGCTAACGGCAGAAGCGGCAGAAAAGCGGGAGCTTCATTCCAGGTAACATTGGATAGTGCAGGTGATTGTTACCAGTTCCAGAGTGTAATGCTGGGTGATCTCTCCGGAACAAAAATCAGTTCTAAGTCTGCCGGTTCTTCCGGTTGTAAACCGATAGCTGTTTTTTCAGCAACTACCTGGAGCGCATTTGATTGCGCATTTTCCAGTGGCGGAGACAATCTCTATCAGCAACTTTTTCCAACACGTTCATGGGGGAAACAATATGTAACTGCCCCTTTTATTAACAGACCCAGTGATTTATTCCGGATATATGTTCAGAATAGTACAACGACAGTTGATATATTGGAAAATGGGGTTACAACTACTTTAAACGCTACGTTGTATAATAGTGCCGGAAAATTTTACACTTACCGTTCAAGTAATCCTATTATCATCACTGGATCTGAACCGATTTCGGTTGCTCAGTATATTACATCTCAAACATGTAAGTCGGGCTGTTCAAATGGGGGAAGTATTGCATCATGCTATTCAGATCCGGAAATGGTTTTACTTAACCCTGTTGAACAAACACTCCAGGATATTACCTTCTTTTCTGCACATTCAGCATATGTGCCGGCCGGGCAAACATTGATTTCATTACATTTTGTGAATATAATTATCAGTAAACAATTCAAAAACAGTTTGAAAATAGACAATGCCGCACCCAAAGGAACTTTTGTTGATATTCCCGGCAGTAACTATTCGTATTTGCAGGAGGATATTACCACTTCTTCCGAATTTAATCCAATTCACAGGGTAATAGCTGATACTGGTTTTACCGCTATTGTATATGGGTATGGTAATGTTGAATCTTACGGATATAATGGGGGAACTAATGTCAGGGATTTTTCTCCCTCAACTACTTTCCAGAATCCATACCGTAGAATTGACTCTGCTGTTACCTGTATCAATACCCCTTTGCAATTTTCTGTTCCGTTGAGTTATTTGCCAACCAGTATTAAATGGGATTTTTCCGCTGCGCCAAACATTAGTCCGAATACAGCCATTACAGGTTCTGCTACCTATGATAGTATCGGAATGGTGAATAAATATTATTACTATGGTACAGGCATAACCTATTCTTTTAAACAAACCAATACCGCGGCGCTTCGCGACACCATCAAATTATACACTACCTCCTCAACGCCCGATGGGTGTGGTAGTACAGATCAGTTATACGCGATCCCGGTAACGGTTAGAGAACTTCCCATAGCAAAATTTATTGCTACCGCAGGAGGTTGTATAACAGATACTGTTTCATTCATCAACCAAAGTACCGTTGGCAGGGGCATCATTACCCGTGGGCTCTGGGATTTTGGAGATGGCACAACTGCTGACTCTGTAAATGTTCCAAACAAGGTGTATAATAGTACTTCCCCTTTTACCATTAAACTAAAAGTGGTATCTGATATTGGTTGCGTTTCAGGTGAAGTGAACCAGACTATACAGCAGTCTGCCAAACCTATAGCCAGTTTCACCAGTAGCGCCATCAGGTGTATCAATAATGATATCCTTTTCACAGATGCCTCCTCAACGCCTTCCGGAACCATTGCCAAATGGATATGGGATCTGGCTGATGGGGCAGGGCTGATCACGAATACTACCAATGCCACTGTATCCACCAAATACGGTACGGATGGGGCAAAGACCGTTAGCTTACAGGTTGAATCCGCTACCGGATGCAGGAGCGAAACCTATCAGCCCTTATTCAATATCAATCCGCAACCACTGGTAAAATTCGGGTTACCTGAAGTTTGTTTAAGTGATGCTTTTGCTTTGTTTACAGATAGCAGTACCATTTCTGATGGTTCACAGGCACAGTTTAAATGGGCGTGGAACTTTAATTCGGGTTCGCCGGCTGTTACACCCGGCCCCAATTTGCTAACGAGCTCTTTGCAGAACCCGCAGATCAAATATGCTAAAGCGGATAATTATAAAGTATCCCTCACGGTTACTTCAAAAGATGGTTGTATCGCCAGCACCATTCAGGATTTTACCGTAAACGGAAGTATACCCAAAGCTGCTTTTGCTATAACAAATGCCACACCATATTGCGGCGCCAAGCCTGTGTTGTTACAAAATAATTCAACCGTGGATTTTGGTTCAGTAACCAGGCTCGATATTTATTGGGACTTTGCCAATAATCCCACCCAAAAAGAAACAGATGAAACGCCAACCCCCGGAAAAATATACCTGCATAGTTATCCCGATCTGTCTTTACCCGGCGCTAAACAGTATACCATAAAGTTGGTGGCTTATTCAGGTAGTAGTGGTACAGCTTGTGCTGATTTTATTACACGGAACATAGACGTTTTTCCACAACCCAAAGCCGCTTTTTCGGTTTCCACCAGCCGGCTTTGTTTTGGAGATATGGTTCGTTTCCTGGATAAGAGTAACGGAGTATCCAGTGCCGCCACTTCCTGGGCCTGGAACCTGGGTAGAGGAACGCTGTCATCCCTGCAAAATCCAACTAAACAATACAATGATTCCGGACTCATCAATGTGAGTATGTATTTTTATAATGCGGATGGTTGTATCAGCGATACGGCTTCACAGCTTTTAACGGTATATGAGAATCCGGTACTTTTGCTTAAGCATCAGATACAGGTGTTGGATGGGGGTATGGTAACCATTATTCCTGAACTGGTGCATGGTAGCGAATTGCAGTATCTCTGGACACCCGCAACCTATCTTAACAGTGATACGGCTGCTATGCCCAAAGCTATTCCGCTGAATGATATAACTTACAGATTAACACTAACCGGGCGAGGAGGGTGTTCGGTGAGCGATACCATTTTTGTTAAAGTGCTGAAAGGGCCGGAAGTGCCCAACGCATTTTCTCCAAATGGTGATGGAATCAATGATACCTGGAAAATTAAATACCTTGAGGGCTATCCGGGGGCCACTATTGACGTGTATAACCGCTATGGTCAGATTATTTTCAGGTCATTGGGTTATACTGTTCCCTGGAACGGTTATTATCAAAACAAACCATTACCGGTAGCTACTTATTATTATATCATTAATCCAAAAAATGGACGACAGATCATTACAGGATCTGTTACCATACTAAAGTAGGCATATGAATATAAGACAGTTCATGACAGGGTTGGGGTTGTTTACCTGCTCAGCAGTAATGGCACAACAGCGGCCTTACTACACACAGTATATCATGAACAACTATATTATTAATCCAGCAGTGGCAGGTATTGAGAATTATTGGGATGTGAAAGCGAGTCACCGCGTGCAATGGGTTGGCTTACAGGATGCACCCGTAACAACCTATCTCACAGTTCATGGGCCACTGAAAAAAAGTGATTACGACAGGGAATCCGCCACCAGCTTTCATGCTAATGGTCAGAACCCCAGGGGAGAAGCATATTGGCAGGATTATACTTCGGCAGAGCCACATCATGGTGTGGGCTTTACTATTCTGAACGATAAGACCGGCCCCCTCAATCGCTTTGCTGCTTATGGAACCTACTCTTATCACCAGAGTCTCTCACCCAGAACCAGTTTAGCCGCCGGTATTTCTGTGGGGGTTACCAATATGAGTCTCGATGCAGGTAAATTAAATTTTGGTGGTACCACGGTTGATCCTGCTGTAGCGGGTAGCGGCGTCATCAATCGCATGAAACCGGATATCAGCGCCGGACTCTGGCTGTATTCGAAAAATTATTTTATAGGATTGTCGGCCCAGCAGATTATACCACAACAGATCGCTTTTTCAGACAATACCGTTTACCTGCAAAACGGAAAATTAATTCCGCATTTGTTTTTAAGCGCCGGGTATCGTATGCAGTTAACAGACGATATCAGTTTTCTGCCATCAACCCTTTTGCGTTATATCAGTCCATTGCCTGTTGGCGTTGATGTAAATGCCAAGTTCCAGTACCAGGACCTTCTTTGGGCAGGTGGCTCTTATCGTTACCAGGATGGTTTTGCCGCCATGGTAGGAATCAATGTTAATCACAATATCAATATTGGCTATTCCTACGATATACAAACCTCTACCCTGAATACCGTTAGTAAGGGTACCCATGAAATATTGATTGGGTTTCTATTGGGAAATAAATATGGTGACTGGTGTCCGAGGAATTTGTGGTAGGAAAGGCAATGATAGGATGATAGAATGAGCGGGGATTATTGGAAACGGATAATAATCCGGTTAGATTCGGGGGCATTTTCAACGGCTACGGTGGAAATTATTTTGAATGATTTTTCTGCATTCTTTTTCAATAATATTTTTTTGATTCGGATAATTTTTAATAGTCCTGATTTCATTTTCTCTATATCAGGTTTTGGAGCAAACGAAGGGTGAATGGTGAGTGGGATATTCGTTATTTCTTCGGGATTTATATCAATGTCTGATGCCATATTTTCTATAACAGCAGAACTTTTTCCTTCGGGTGATTCAAGGAATATTTCAGGAAACCGGGTAGCTGCAACAATCAGTTTTTTCAGTTCAATATTATACACGGCATCTAATGTTATTTGAATATCTTTTTGCATTTTTTGCCTGTCTGTCAATGCTATTTCCCGACCTCCGACTGCTTGTTCAATGGCTGATTTTCCTTTGCCGGATGCAAGGTTCACTTCATGGAAAGCTGCTGAAACATCTTTTGCAAAAGGGGATCTTATTTTTTTTGTTACAATGGCGGGCCGTGCCACTTTTTTCACCACGGATACCGATGCTTGTAGTTGAATTTTCTTCTGTGGCAGTTTATGATTTATGGTAACTGACTTTTTTTGGTTTTGTACGCCAGCCTTCGGATTTAACCAGGCAATGGAACTGAGTAAACCTGTTAGGATCAGGAATGCCAGTAATTGTTTACGATAACTGAAACGCTCTTCTTTTTTATCAATTATTCTTTTGATGCGAACCAGTAATTCATTTTTTTTGCCTGATGCGGCCATGGCAAAAGCAGGTACAGATTGCAGGTAAGCAATTTGTAATAAGGCTTCTGCGTAGGCAGTTGCATTGTATTTAAATTGTAACACCCAGTCATCGCAACTGTTCTCTCTTTCTTTGTGAATGTTTTTGCTGAGTAATTGCGTAAAGGGATTAAAGAAAAGGGCCATCTCAACCACAGACAGGGTCATGTTTAACAGGTAATCATATCGTTTAATATGCGCGAGCTCATGTAATAGTACCGCTTCCATCTGATCTGTACTCAGGTGATTGAGGCTGGCCATGGGAATGAGAATGATGGGTTTTAAAAAACCAACCGTTAAGGGAGTAGAGATGGCGCCGGATAAAAATACACGTATATTTTTTTTGATACCCAGTTGATATGAAATCCTTTTTATAAACAAGCGCCATTCAGCAGGAATCTTACTTAGCCCGTTTTTTCGTACCCTTTGTGTTTGCCGGTAACCCAATACCAGGCGTAAACTGAGAAAAAGCATTACAATCAAATACGCCATGGATACATACGGCAGCAACTGTTCCGTTTTTACCAGTCCGTTAATAAACCAGCGTAACTGCCCGGTATTTGGTAACAATATATGCTGACTTCCTGTTGTAACCGAACCGGCTTTATTAAATTGGGTAAGATATACTTGCAGTGTGGTGATGAACAGGCTAAAACTAATGAATTGAGCGGCTACCGCTAAACGGTATTTTGCAGCGGCGCTTAAAGCAAAGAGGGTGTTCACGCTCATATACACCAGCCAGAGAATGGCAGTTTGCCATAAACTGTTGGCAATGGCAAACCCCAGCGCCTGCAGAAAGGATGATTGAAATACAGGTTGCATGCAATTACTGTTTTTTCAGGTTGTCCAGTAGTTTTTGAATTTCTTCCAGTTCCTCTTTATTGGGAGAATGATTACCCAGGGCCTGCATCACCAATTGGGTAGAAGATCCGCCAAATAAAGAATGGATCATCTTGCCAACAATCTGTTGCTGCGTATTCTCTCTCGTAATGTTGGCGCGATAAATATGTATTTTGCTGCTGTCGTCACGTTTTACAATACCTTTCTCAAACATGATCTGCATCAGTTTAAGGGTAGTGGTATATCCCGCGTTTTTATGCTCACTCAGAATTTCATGTACTTGTCTTACAGTAGCCGTACCCTTATCCCAGATAACCCTTAATATCTCTAATTCACTTTCGGTAGGCTTGATGTGCTTGGCTACGGCCATTGATACGATTTTATTCGTAAGCAATTTACGATTTGATTCGTATGCGCCCAATAAAAAATTGTTAAACACTTCCCACATCCATTCTGTCACCTCAGTTCCTTGAATTCACCGGTACCACCCAGGGTAAGTGTTGTATTGGCAGCATTTGTATTGGTTACTTTAATTTCCATTTTTTGTTCGATGGGATGCTTTGATTTTGCATCTGTCTTATGCAGTTGTGCAAGGGTAGGAGCGATTACCAGCGAAACAATAGACATCAGTTTGATCAGGATATTCATGGAAGGTCCTGATGTATCTTTAAAAGGATCACCAACCGTATCACCGGTAACAGACGCTTTGTGTGGTTCTGATTTTTTGTAATAGATCTGGCCATTGATTTCAACGCCCGATTCAAAAGATTTCTTTGCATTATCCCAGGCGCCACCGGCATTGTTCTGGAACATACCCATCAATACACCACTTACAGTGGCACCTGCTAAAAACCCGCCTAATACTTCCGGTCCGAATATAAAACCGACAATTATCGGAGATAAGATAGCGATAGCGCCGGGCAGCATCATTTTCTTTAAAGAGGCTTCTGTAGAAATGGCCACACATTTATCGTATTCAGGTTTACCTGTACCTTCCATAATACCCGGGATGGTATGGAACTGTCTACGAACTTCTTCTACCATGGCCATTGCCGCTTCACCCACTGCCCTGATGGCCAGTGAGGAGAAAATATAAGGAATCATACCGCCTACAAATAAGCCGGCCAGTACATCTGCATGATAAATATCAATACCATCAATTCCGGCAATACCCACAAAAGCCGCGAATAAAGCCAATGCGGTTAAGGCGGCAGAAGCGATAGCGAAACCCTTACCGGTTGCGGCAGTTGTATTTCCCACGGCATCGAGTATATCCGTTTTTTCACGAACTTCTTTGGGTAATTCACTCATCTCGGCAATACCACCTGCATTATCCGCAATAGGTCCGAAAGCATCAATCGCTAATTGCATGGCGGTAGTAGCCATCATACCCGCGGCGGCAATGGCAACACCATATAAACCGGCACAATAATAAGAACCATAGATACCTGAAGCCAAAACCAAAATGGGCAACAAAGTGCTTTCCATACCCACGGCCAATCCACCAATAATATTGGTAGCATGACCGGTAGATGATTGGCGTATAATACTCATCACAGGGCGTTTACCCATGGCAGTATAATATTCCGTGATCATACTCATTAAAGTACCAACGGCCAGTCCAACCATAATAGCGCCGAATACTTTGGTAGGTGTAAAATCAAAACCCCTCAATAACATATGTTCCGGTAACAGCCAGTTAACCAGGAAGTAACAAGTGATAGCTGTTAATATGATTGAACCCCAGTTACCCATATTTAAGGCATTCTGTACTTTCTGTGTACTCAATCCACCACTATCTGATATTTTCACAAACCAGGTTCCGATGATCGAAAATAAAATACCCATACCGGCAATCAGCATTGGTAAGAGGATGGGAGATAAACCACCATATCCATCAATCAGTACGGCACCTGCTGCACCGGTTACTTCTCTTCCTAATACCATGGTAGCCAGTACGGTGGCAACATAGCTGCCGAATAAGTCGGCGCCCATACCTGCCACATCGCCCACATTATCTCCTACATTATCAGCAATAGTTGCGGGGTTACGGGGGTCATCTTCAGGGATACCCGCTTCTACTTTACCTACCAGGTCTGCACCCACATCGGCTGCTTTGGTATAAATACCACCACCAACACGGGCAAATAATGCGATACTTTCCGCGCCTAATGAAAAGCCTGTCAATACTTCAATGGCTCTCTTCATTTCTTCACTGTCAACAGCGGCAGTTGGCGCGAAAATCATTTTTAATATGATGAACAGGCTACCCAAACCAAGTACCGCTAATCCGGCAACACCCATTCCCATTACCGATCCTCCGGTAAAAGAAACCTGCAGGGCCTTACTTAAGCTGGTTCTTGCGGCATGAGCTGTACGTACATTGGCTTTGGTGGCTACTTTCATTCCGATAAAACCGGCTGAAGCACTAAAAAATGCACCCAATATAAAAGCAATGGCGATACTCCAGTGACTGTTTGAATCTGAATAACCCATTATGGCAAGCAATATGGCCACAATGATTACGAAATAGGTAAGGATCTTATACTCAGCTTTCAAAAATGCCATGGCGCCTTCTGCTATATATGTACTGATCTCTTTCATGCGGTCCGTACCCGCATCCTGCTTTGAAACCCAGAAAAACTTGACAAGCGTATAAAGAAGTCCGATTATTCCCATCGCCGGGACGGCATAAAACAAAGAATTGTTCATAAATCGATTTATATCTGGTATTTTATATATAAAAGTCAGCAAAAATAGGGCTTTTGGATAAAACCCCTGCGCATAGATTTTTTCTGTTTGAATGGAGTGGTATGAGTTGGCTATCAACCAATTATTCTTCCAGAAGCGTAGTGTCTGCATGACCCGTAAAAACAGAGCTCATTTTTCCGGCTGCCCAGATGTTTCGGTTAAATTTATTGCCCAGGATAATCACCGTGGCCGAATCGGCAACCAGTCTTTTAAAAACAGCATTATTCCCATGCCACCATCCATTATGGTAAACGATGGTAGGATCAGGTGGTTTAATGAATAAATGCCAGCCCAGTCCATAATTCTTATAACCACTGAATTCATTGCTATAGGGCTGGAAGGCCATGTTAAGCGTTTCCTGGCTGATAAAACTGCCCATATACAATGCCTTATCCCATAGTAAGAGATCTCTAACGGTGCTATATACATTCTTATCACCATAAATACAGTCCAGTTTCTCCAGTTTGAAGGGGGTATTATTATAATTGTAGGAAGGTATATAGTTGGCGGTATCCTTACTGCTGAATACATAGGTGTTTGACATCCCCAGCGGTTTAAAAACATGTTCCTGCATGTACTCAGGGAAAGGTATATTGGTAATCTTTTCTATAATCAGTGCCAGCATGGCATAATTGGTATTGCAATAATTAAATTTCCTGTTAGGAGAAGATTCTATTGGCGGGTGGTTGGCGACCATGTATTGCAGCAGCTCTTTATTACCGGGAAAGCCCGCAACCGCCGGATACAGCCTGATTAAACGAACTTTTTTAACTATCCGTCCACGCTTATTCCGTACCCGGGTTACCTCTGTTCTGGTACCATTCATGAAGTAATCGTATTTGGGCAAGCCGCTTCTGTGTGTAAGCAGGTCCTTAATAGTAATATTTGAATAAGGAAACGCGGACAGGTATTTTTCAACCCCATCTTCCAGATAGATTTTTCCCTCTTCCATCAGTTTCAGGATTACGGCTGCTGTCATCGTTTTGGATACAGAAGCTATATGGAAAGGGCTATTGGGCGTGATGGGCTCTTTGGTTTTGAAATTGATTAATCCACGATAGTCTTCAAAAACAATTTCTCCGTTTTTTGCCAATAAGATACTGCCATTAAACCCGCTTTTCAATAACAATGACTGGTATAACGGGGCAATGGCATTGGCATAATAGTCTTTCTCCCTTGCTGAAACGGATGAAAAGCTTACCGGCTTATTAATTTTGCCGGGCCCTTTTTTGCTGGAAAAGGGATTAGAGCCGCAGGCTATAAATAGAAAAGTGAGTAAAACGATCATCTTTGGTCGGAGCATGGGCGCTGTTTTTTACTAGTGTGGCAAATATAGGTAGGTGAGAGAGTGCAGCCATCCAACGTGGAAAACTATCTTCATGGATCGAAAACAAATAACATTTATTTTCGCGGTATGAATAAACAGGCAATCACCAGTTATCCGAAAGACAGGATCAATATCCTTTTTCTGGAAAATATCAGCGAAAAAGCAGTTCAGCAGTTCCACCAGAATGGCTATGCAAAGGTTAAAAGGCTAAATGGGGCCCTGAGTGAGGAGGAACTGATCAAAGAAATCAAAGACGTTCATTTACTGGGAATACGTTCCAAAAGTCATATCTCGGCCAAAGTATTGGCTGCTGCCACCAAACTGCAGGCGATTGGCTGTTTTTGTATCGGGGTTAACCAGGTTGACCTGAAAGCCGCTACCACAGCTGGTGTAGCCGTGTTTAATGCGCCTTACAGTAATACCAGGAGCGTGGCAGAATTGGTGATTGGCGCCGCCATCATGTTAATCAGAAGAATTCCCGACAAAAACAAAGCGGCGCATAGTGGCATATGGTTGAAAGAGGCCAGGGGTAGTTTTGAGTTGCGGGGCAAGACATTAGGCATAATCGGTTATGGCAATATTGGTTCACAGGTAAGTGTACTGGCCGAGGGGTTGGGTATGAAAGTTTTGTTTTACGACACAGAAACCAAGCTGCCATTGGGTAATGCATCGTCTGCAAAAAATTTAAAGGAATTGCTTTCGCAGGCTGATATTGTTTCATTGCATGTTCCGGAAACTATGCATACCAAAAACCTGATTAATAAATCTACTCTCAAATATTTTAAAAAGGGTTCCATTTTATTAAACTATGCAAGGGGAGAAGTGGTTGACCTGAAGGCCCTGGCTGCTGCTTTGCAGGAAGGACAGTTGGGCGGAGCCGCGATAGATGTATATCCATGGGAGCCGGAAAAAAATGGTGACCGTTTTGAAACGCCATTACAGGGTTTATCAAATGTGATACTTACCCCTCATATTGGCGGATCAACCGAAGAGGCACAGCAGAATATAGGGGAAGATGTGAGCATCAAACTGTTCCAGTACCTGGAGCGGGGCATTACCAACGGATCACATACCGTGCCTGCCATTGGCCTGCCGCCTGTTGAAAATGCACACCGGATTTTGCATATACACCATAATGTTCCCGGTGTATTGAGCGCCATCAATACCGCACTTTCTAAAAACAATATCAATATTGTTGGCCAATACCTGAAAACCAATGATGCCATAGGTTATGTAGTATTGGATGTTGATAAGAAGCTTTCGAAAAAAGCTGTTGAGTTATTGAAACTGGTAAAGGCAACGATAAAGGTCAGGATATTGTATTAGGGAGTAATGAGAGAATGATAGATTAGTTGCTAAACCTGGTTAGGATGGATTTCATTTTCTTTATTTCTTCAACATCTACAGAAACCGAACGCAGTATTTCTTTCATGGATTTTTGTTGATGAAGCATGGATGAAGGCTGATCTATTCTTGCTGAGGAATGTAATTCTGTGGAGCCTGTAAACTTTGCCAGTTCCAAAATATTGCTGCTTCTTACGCCACTGCCGGGCATGATGATGATGCGGTCCGCGGCTTTGTCTGTTAATGCTTTTATCAGTTCCTTTCAATCGAAAG
>CAYHTC010000047.1:0-5519 GCA_964359445.1 uncultured Sediminibacterium sp.
CCCGATTAAACCAATTCTTAATGTATCATTGGCGCTCACTTTTACCCGGGATAAAAGGGTTCTGATATTTGTTTGACTGGCAAGAACCGGTAACCCGGCGAATAATAAGGTACTGGAGGAGCCCAGTGTTTGAAGGAATTTTCTTCTGGAAGTGGACATCGTTAATGTTTTAGGATGGAAAAATTAGAATTAAAAATTAAGAATTAAAAATTAATGTTCAGGATTTACCGAAAGCCAATAAAGAGTAAACCGGTCTTTAGGGCCATTAGGGAAACAAAAATCAGGTTAATCGTTAAATGCAAAATCAATTTTTAACGATTAACCTGACAGTAAATCAAATTATTTTCAGAAGAATTAAAAAAATAATTTGTAGTAATTATTACAAAAAATTATTCTTCAGAAAACAACGCTTCATTGGCATTTTCAGCCGAAGATTTCTTTAAACTCATAACTCTGGTAACCATAAACCAAATTAAAGGCAATACTCCGAACAAAATAAACACGGCTCCTCCTATCATCCTCAACCAGGTTAAAGCCTGGAAAATGTCGGTTGCAAGAAACTCCTGTGATTTGGCATACCATAATCCATGTTTAAATACCGCATCTAATTGATAAATACCAACCGGGAAAAGATCTAAAACGACCATTAATAACAATCCGGTGTTCAAAGCCCAGAAAACCGTCCTTAACAATTTTTCATTCCACTTATTATCCTTGAACAATAATTTGGAACAAAATAATACACCGGCTACTGACAGGTTTCCATAAACGCCCATTAGTGCGGCATGCCCGTGATTTACACCCAGATACGTTCCGTGTTGATAATAGTTTAAAATCGGCAAATTGATGATTAATCCAAAAACACCTGCTCCAAAGAAGTTCCAAAAGTTTACTCCAAGTAAAAATAAAAATATGTCATTCATTGCAAACTTTTCCCCATTCGACTTATTTAAAAAACCCGGAAGTTGCCTGAATCGTACAGCCTCTAAAGTTAGCAGGATAAGTGGAATGACCTGTAAGGTAGAAAACACACTTCCCAATGCTATTGTAGCCTCTGGTTTTGCATTCCAATAAAAATTGTGTGAAACACCCAATAAACCTGAACCGAGAAATAATATTGCTCCAATATAAATAACTCTTTCGGCAGACTGGCGGCTTACCAGGCCCATTAATACCATAAAGTATCCGATGATGACTGTAGTAAATACTTCAAAAAATGCTTCAACCCACATGTGTACAACAACCCATCTCCAAAAGTCGGCTATCGCGAAATTGGCTTCAGGTGGAGACACAAATCCGGCAACAAATAAACTGATAACACTGATAATTGTATAGAGTAACCAATTGGGCAATCGCCAGGGTTTTCCTTTGATGAAAGCTGGTTTCAATCCTCTGTAAGTTGAATATGCCCATAATATAAATACTATAAGCACACCGGTTTGCCAGAGTTTTCCCATTTCAAGGTATTCCCATCCCTGGTCTCCCAACAAATACCAGTAAGCGCCCAATTTCCCGGTGGCTCCGAGATAGATGCCTGCCACCATTAATAATACATCTACTAAGGTGAGCCAAAACAAGAGCTCCACCCAGAATTTTTGATGGGGAACTTCTTTTTTGGCAATCAGTGGCAATACAAAGAAGGAAGCGCCAATCCAACAGGATGAAATCCATAATACGGACAATTGAACATGCAAACCTCTGGCAACAGCAAATGGAACTAACGTAGACCAATTGATACCAAATGCAGAAAATATATTCACAAAATCATTGATAGTTAATACACCAAATAATACCTGCACTAAAAATAACAGCAACCCTACAAATAAAAATTTGAAAGATGATTTTTGAGAAGGTGTAGGTTTAAAATTACTTATTACTTTCAAAGTTATCAATGGCAGCGCGCTTTTGGTAAATGCTTCCATATTTAATTTGTCGAATTGCGAATAGTAATATAATACCAGCCCAAGCACAACTATAAGTCCAAGCAATCCTATCAAACTCCAAAATAAAGCATCATGACTAGGTTGATTTCCGGCATCCGGGTCGAAAGGCCAATTGTGTGTATAGCTGTATGTTTCACCCGGCCGTTCTGTTACACAGGCCCAGGCTCCCCAATAAAAAAATGCTGTCATTTTTCGAATTTCAGCGGTATCCGGGATATATACCCAGGTAGCGTTTCCCTTTGTTTTAATTTTATCAATATTATACAGGTGTTGATAGTAATCAACCAATTCCTCATAGCTATTGGCAGCCGCATCACTGATGGTAACGGAGTTGTCAGACTCGTTGTATGTATTCTTCTTTAATTCTTCTCTGACTTTTGTAACGGATGCTTCCGCTCCATTTGCGCCCAACCTGGCGGTATAATATTTTTTCATTGAAGAATAAACACGATGTAAAGCGTCAGCCGTAAAATCAGGGCCCCTGCCTGCTCCATCGCCAAACATACTTCCATAATCCATCAGTCCGTTTTGTTGAAATACTATTTTACCTTCAATAAGGTCCCTGTTACTGATAATCACTGTACCGTCTTGTTTAACAAAGTTGGCAAGAGGCGGAGCTTCTTCGTAAGTACCTTTTCCAATCAATGCAACCCCTCCAAAGGCAGCGATAAAGATGATTGTTAGCGGAATCCACCAATAGTTTGGATTCATCAGAAAGGCAATAAAATTTTTTTGTTTTGACATAATTTTTAAATTATTAAGTTATTAGATATCTTTAAAATTTGCATTTAGCAGTAATTACTTTACTTTATGTCCTGTTTCTGAATCCGCTCCGGGAAATGATTTTCTGAAGGGAATAGCCTGATCATCCATAAAGGCAAGCGGGTTGTAATCCTATCAGCCATTATACCATGTAATCTTCTCCTTTGCCCATGTTGCCTGCATCGCAGACCTTACCTGAATTCCGGCAGGATGTGATTGATTTTCTGAATAAAATCCAATGGTGTTAGTACCTGGGTGTTTAAAAATCACCATCAAAACACCAAGCATACTTACATGATAACACTAAGTAAACTCAGTCTTACAGGCTATGTTTACAATTACCTCTTAATAGCCAGCAAATCAATATTAATAAAGTAATAAAATGGAATTATACTTTCTGAAAATCAGGAGGCTGTTCGGGAGAAGTATGAGGAGATGAAAGTACATTTCGAAAGTTCAGTACCGGCCAAAAATTCCGGAAATTTTCATAAGGGATTATAGTATATAACGCTAATGAATAGTCATCGTATTCACCCTGAATATTTTTAAACGCTATATTTTTAGAGTTATCCGTTTTTTTAGAATCAGTATTTTGCGTCAAATCATTGGTAGCTTTAAAAAAATCATTTTTAGCTGTTTCCAGATGCATTTTTTTGGTATTAAGCACGCACATTAAGTAAAGGGTATCATTAGCCATCTTTCTCTTTACATACTTATACATCATGCCGCCTATTTCTATCTCACCATTATATCTTTGAAAAGCTGACCAGTTGGTTTGATAGGGAAGAAGCAAAGGAACTTTTAATTCAATTAACTGGGAATCTTCGTATAAGTTGTTATCCAACCGAACTTCCAATTGAGTACTTACCTTACGCTGCAAGTATTGAACTACCAACCTGTATCCAAAAAAGTTGAATAAAAACAGCACGATGAAAAATAAAGCGATTACTTTTCTCAACGCAGTAGTTTTAATAAGAATTCCCTAATATAATATAATTATTCCGATATACTATAATTAGTGATAAAAAAAGTTCACAGTTACACAGCCATTTGAAATTACTATATATATCTTTTCAGTTGTATCATTTTTCCCGGAACAGGCTGCCTGTTCCAGTGCCCATGAATAACAAGGGCGGCCCCGATAGCCGATAACAATCCCATCAGGAAGGTGGTTCTTATTATGAGGGATGAAATACCTGAGTAATAAAACAGGTTAGGTGTAAGTGTAAGCAGGCGCACATATAAAAAAAAACCGGGTTACGCTTCTTCTGAAGCAGGCAGCGGGTTCCTTCTGGAAGGGATAATGGTCTCCTCATCATCACTTAAATACACCCAGAAATCGTACAGGGCAAAAATATCACCGGGCACTTTCGGACCATTATTTTCACTGTTACGGTCATAAGAACCCAACAATTCTCCTGAATATTTGAGTTCCTTCAGTTTTTCTTCAAGCGTTAATACTTTAAAATTGTCAATTGTCATAACCGTATTGTTTTTATAATAGATTCAACCAAATCAGATGCAAACTAAAAAGAAAAAAACCAAACTAAGAAAACGTTTCTATACCCATTGCCGTATACTTTCTGAATCAACACTTACTACTTAGAGATTCATTTAAAATTAGCAATAGCTTTTTGCACAGTTACATCTTTCCGGTTGGCCACTTCAAAATAACCCTCATTGCGCCATATTTGCCGGCCCATAAGGGCTTGCATCCTTTGTAAAAGGTCCGCTTTATCTTTACCGCTTATCTTATCCAGAACTATGGTATCTTTTTTAGCGTACGTTAACAGGCCTGCCCATTCCCTTTCTCCCGGAATAAATTTACTAACCAGCTCTGATGGGGAGGCAACCCGGTTAAAATAATCCCTGTTCTGTATGTAATAATGATACACAAAGCTGCTCAGCGTAGCTTTATAATACAATTTCAATAGCATAGTATCTTTGTGTGTGGTATCAAATGGAACGAATATATCCGGCGTAATACCACATCCGCCATACACAGTTCTTCCCCCGGGTGTTTTGTATGCTTTTCCTCCGGGATGGGTGGTATCACCTTTTACCACTTCCCCATTTTGAAACCGCTCAGCTAATTCTTCTTCGTATTGTACTTTGCCTTTGGCATAGGGTTTCTGGATATTTCTTCCTAAAGGAGAATAATACCTTGCAATGGTTAACCGGACAGCGCTTCCATCAGTCAACTGAAACTGTTGTTGCACCAGCCCTTTACCAAAAGACCGTCTACCGATAATAGTGGCCCTGTCCCAGTCCTGTAAAGCCCCCGCCAATACTTCGCTGGCAGACGCGGATGTTTCATCAATCAATATTTCAAGCTTTCCTTTTTCAAATATACCCTCTCTTCTACAACGGTATTCAAAACGTGGTACATGCTCACCTACGGTGTAAACAATCAGTTTATCATCACTCAGAAACTCATCAGCTATATCAGTGGCTTCTTTCATTAACCCGCCCCCATTACCTCTCAGGTCGAGAATCAGTTGTGTCATTCCCTGTTTCTGCAATTTCTCCATGCTTTGCATAAACGCTTCATAGGTACGTTCGGCAAATTTATTAATACGGATATAGCCGGTTTGAGGCGCTATGATATAGCTGGCATCAATAGGAGATACGGGAATGACCCCCCTGGTAATCAACACATTTTTTGGGGCCGTACCACGTACCAACTGCACTTTCACTTCGGTACCCATTGGGCCACGCAGGAGTTTACGGATATCATCAGGTTTTAATTTTTTGCCAGCGATACCAATGGTGTCATTCACCATCACCAACTTATCACCCACCTGCACACCCGCT
>CAYHTC010000047.1:5529-12861 GCA_964359445.1 uncultured Sediminibacterium sp.
CACAACATTTACCACATTAACAGTATCGTCCAGTAATTGAAATTCAACGCCAATGCCCTGAAAATTGCCCATCAGTTCTTCATTTACTTCTTTCAGATTACCGGCAGGTATATACACAGAATGGGGATCCAGGTGTGACAATAACTCATCCGCTGCTAACTGATTAATACTGTCTGCCGACACTTTATCTACATACTTACCTTTAATCAACTCTACCAGTTCCTGCAAAGAGGTTTTTTTGGAAAGATTGAAAAAGCGGCTGTTAAGGGTCTTTTCTTTTAACTGGTAACCAATCATCATCCCCACTACCATTACAATGGCGAATAATACCGGCAACCAAACCTGTAATTTTTTACTTCCCATACATAAATCTTCTAAATAGCTGATTGAACAGTTGCAAATATCATATTAATGTTTGAATGACCGTTTAAAGGTTTGCGATTTAGGATGAAAGGCCTAAGTTGCAGAAAATTACAAAGTAAAGGTACCAGGTAAAGGCTTACTTAGGTTAATCCCGTAACTTTGCACTTCTTACCCGTAGCTCATACTTAATCCCTGATTATGCCCGGTATATTGATTGCTGACAGCGGTGCCACCAAATGTGAATGGAGACTGGTTGAGAATGGTAAAAATAAAACAATCATCACCCAGGGGATCAGCCCGTATTTCCTTAATTCGGCTCAGATATCGGCTTTGCTGGGCAAAGAACTCATTCCAAAATTAAAAAACGCCAAAGTAACTGATATCCATTTTTATGGAACGGGCCTGAGCAATAAGGAGAATGCCGCGATTATCAAAAAAGTATTAAAAGGTCATTTTCCTAAAGTTCCTACAGCAAAAATTGAAGTACAGACCGACCTGCTGGCCGCGGCACGTGCCCTTTGTGGCCGGAAAAAAGGTATCGCCTGCATTCTCGGAACAGGCTCCAATTCCTGTTATTTTGATGGAAAAAAAATTGTTAAAAACAGTCCGGGCATTGGCTATGTGCTGGGCGATGAGGGCAGTGGCGCCTACCTGGGCAAAAAAGTGGTTCAATACTATCTTTACAATACTTTTGATGAAGACTTAAGGGCCCGTTTTGAAAAACGCTTCGAGGTATCTCCCATCGAAATACTTGATCGTGTATATAAGCATCCATTAGCCAATCGTTACCTTGCTTCTTATGCCATTTTCCTGGCTGAGAACAGGGGCCATTATATGGTGGAGAATATTATTGAAGACGGACTAAATGATTTTTTCTTTACGCATCTTTACAAATACCGTGAAAGCTGGACACTTCCCATCCATTTTATCGGCAGTATTGCATTTGGATTCAGGGATATATTAAAAGAACTTTGCAACACCTATGAACTGGAACTGGGTAATGTGATCAAAGCCCCCATGCAGGGTTTATTAGCCTATCATAAATAAGAAACTGGTATGTCAGATTTTATTAAAGTAACGGAACAAGCCTCTACCTACCGGCATTTGGAGAAAATGTCGATTCATGAATTATTGCATAATATTAATACTGAGGATAAGATTGTACCCGATGCCGTGGAAAAAGCCATTCCGCAAATTGAAAAACTGGTCTCTGCCATCAGCGATAAGATGCTGGCGGGCGGGCGTTTATTTTATATTGGCGCCGGCACCAGTGGCCGTTTGGGTATAGTAGATGCCAGTGAGTGTCCGCCCACTTTTGGTGTGCCTTATGGACTGGTGATTGGATTGATTGCCGGTGGTAATAAAGCCATTACACAGGCTGTAGAATTCGCGGAAGACAGTACCGAAGAAGGCTGGACCGACCTGCAGAAACATTTTATCAGTGATAAAGATGTGGTGGTTGGATTAGCCGCCAGCGGCACTACACCTTATGTAATCAGCGCTTTAAAACAATGCCGTAAAAGAGGCATTATTACCGGCAGCATCAGTTGTAATCCTAATTCGCCGGTATCGAAAGCCGCAGATTTTCCGGTAGAAGTAGTGGTTGGTCCTGAATTTGTTACCGGCAGTACCCGTATGAAAAGCGGCACTGCCCAGAAATTAGTACTAAACATGATCTCTACTTCCATTATGATTCACTTGGGCCGTGTGGAAGATAATAAGATGGTAAACATGCAACTTAGTAATGTGAAACTGGTTGACCGTGGCGTGAAGATGGTGATGGATGGATTAAAGCTGACGGACTATGAGAAAGCCAAGGACCTGTTATTAAAATATGGCAGTGTAAAGAAAGCTGTTGAAGCCGCCGCTGCCTCTTAGGATAGTGTATGCACGAGATTGAACCTTTTTACAACTGGCGACATATTTATCTTTCTGAAGAAGACCCCGGATCCCCGTTCTTTGGAAGAAAATACAGTGAGTTTGAATATTCGCAAACCGTTTACAATTATTATATCCATCCGCAATGGGATGATTTTGGCAGCCGCACATTGTATCTCAAAATTATTTATGCGGATTATGAACTGAACTTTGCCATCATTGAATTGCTGGGCGAATGGAATGACGCGATAGAGAATGATATCATGGAACTGAAAAGAGAAGTGATGGATCCGTTGTATCACCAGGGTATTTACAAATACATTCTTATCGCCGAAAATGTACTCAATTTCCACAGCAGCGATAAAGAATATTACCGGGAATGGTATGATGAAGTAAGTGAAGTAAACGGCTGGATAGTAGCCATTAATATGCCGGAAGCCACACAGCAGGATTTCAAGAAAAAGAAACTCAATTATTTTATTGAACTGATGGAGATTCCCGAATGGAGAGTTTACAAGCCCGATCATCTCTTCAAAAAAATTGATGATGAACTAATGAAGCGTCTCGATTAACCCTCTGTGTTCCTCCGTCGGCAAGAATAAGTTTAGATCTTTTGATACAGAGCATGAACAAATACGTAAAATGGTATTGGCAGCTACCAAGCAAGTACGTACCTTATCGAAGCAACACAGAGATTGGCGATTTGTATTAATCGTTCAGCTTTAATCGTATCTTTGTAGTTAGCTGATTTCAGCTTACCTTAACAAAAGATTTTTCACCTAAAACGTAATCGTATGTCATTACCCGTAAATAATAAAAACAGTGGAAAGCCCGGAAGTAAGGGCCCAAAAGGCGCCGCGCAGGGTTCAAAATTTATTGCCAAACCAGGCACAAAGGCCAGTGGGGCAACCAAGAAACCGATTAAAACCGGCGGATCAAGAGGAAGCTGAGGAATATTGAATGACAAATATCGAAATTATTTGAGCCGCTCTACAATCGACAATCCAAACTTCCTTTGCGTATCCAATGCCACATCATATCCCGCATCCGCATGCCGTATTACTCCCATACCGGGATCATTTCTTAACACACGGCTTAAGCGTTTAGCGGCCTCTTCCGTTCCATCTGCCACTATCACCATTCCTGCATGAATACTATAGCCCATACCAACGCCGCCGCCATGGTGCAGGCTTACCCAACTGGCGCCACCTGCTGTATTAACCAATGCATTGAGTACCGGCCAATCGGCAACGGCATCAGATCCGTCTAACATCGCCTCTGTTTCCCTGTTAGGCGATGCTACAGAACCCGTATCCAGGTGATCACGACCAATAACAATGGGCGCTTTTACTTTCCCGGTTCTTACCAATTCATTAAATGCCAGTCCGGCTTTTTCTCTTTCACCCTGCCCTAACCAGCAAATGCGTGCGGGCAGTCCCTGGAAAGCGATTCTTTCCCTGGCCATTTTCATCCAGCGCAGCATGCTTTTATTTTCCGGAAAAAGGTTGATGATCATTTCATCGGTTACCGCAATATCTGCCGGATCGCCACTCAATGCCGCCCATCGAAAAGGGCCCTTACCTTCACAAAACAAAGGTCGTATATACGCGGGTACAAAGCCCGGAAAATCAAAAGCATTGGTTAACCCACGCTCCTGCGCCCTTGCCCGTAAATTATTTCCGTAGTCAAAAGTAATGGCCCCACGCTTTTGTAATTCGATCATCAGTTCTACATGCAGCTTCATACTATCGTAACTCAATTCAATGTATTTCCCCGGATTTTTTTCACGCAACAGGTTCGCTTCCGCATTCGATAAAGTATGTGGTATATAACCGATCAGGGGGTCGTGCGCCGATGTCTGATCAGTAAGTATATCAACCATAATATTTCTTTCTAACAACCGCTGCAACAAATGAACCGCATTGCACAATACACCAATACTCAATGCTTCACCATTTTTTTGGGCCGCAAGGGCACGATCAATGGCTTCATCAATACCGGTAAATTTTATGTCAAGGTATTTTGTCTCCAGTCTTTTATCTATACGCCATTCTTCCACTTCTGCAATCAGGCAAACACCATCGCACATGGTTACAGATAAAGGCTGTGCCCCACCCATACCACCCAGGCCGGCCGTAACACTTAGCGTTCCTTTCAATGATCCGCCAAAATGTTTATCGGCTACCGCTGCAAAAGTTTCATAAGTACCCTGCACGATGCCCTGCGACCCTATGTATATCCAGCTTCCTGCCGTCATCTGACCATACATCATCAATCCTTTTTTCTCCAACTCTGTAAAATGTTCCCAGGTGGCCCATTGGGGAACGAGTTGCGAATTGGAAATCAACACCCTTGGCGCATCCGCATGTGTTTTTAACATAGCCACTGGCTTGCCACTTTGTATTAGTAAGGTTTCATCATTCTCTAAATTCTTTAATGCTTTTATGATCAGGTCAAGGCTTTCAAAATTTCTTGCCGCTTTTCCTCTTCCTCCATACACAATCAAATCATCCGGCCGCTCTGCCACCGCCGGATCCAGATTATTCAGCAACATACGCAAAGCAGCTTCCTGTATCCAGCCCTTGCAAGAAAGCTGTGTTCCGGTGGGGGTTTTGTAGGCAATGGGATCGTATTTTCTTTTTGCGCAAGGCATTGGTTATTTATTTTAAACAGTAGTAAATATAGATGGGGCATTGATGATTTGTGAGACATCTTACGAAAATCAGCCCGTAACATCCTCCAATGCCGCCTGCAATTCATTATACGCATGGTTATCGCCGGCTTTTTTGCATGCATTCATTCCTTTTTCATACCATTCAATAGCCAATGCGCTCTCTCCCATTTTCTCAAGCAGCTTGGCCAGATGGTAATAAGAGCCCACATAATCCGGAGAATCGGCAAGGATCGATTCGAACAACAACCTGGCCGGGGCATCCTCACCGGTTTTAATATACTCCAGCGCCAGGGCATGCCTTAGAAAATTATCATTGGGACTGGCCTGCAGAAATTCTTTTATCCTGGCTATTCTATTCATGTTATGAAGGTAAGGAAGTTTGAAGTTTGGAGTTTGGAGTTTGGAGTTGTTTTTTAAAAAATTACTTATTTCTGCTACACGGGCATAATCTATAAAATATTCGTAAGAACGTTTATCAAAGTCGCTTCTTTTCTTTTGAATGATGGGTTCTTTTTTTTCGCTCCAGCGTGTTTCAAGCAGGTGTCTCCCGTTAGCGGGAGGGCTTTGCGGAGAACAATCGAGTCATACTCCCAAGGTTACGAAAAAATACGCATAATAAATAGCTCCCGTCTTTCCATATTACTATACTCATGCGGAGATTCTCCCAACGCGGATATCATCGGTTAAAATGGCACCTTCAACCAGCCATATCATAGATACCGGACGCCCGATACAAATAATTTTCCCCCAACCCTTTGCCAATATCAAAACGTTACTATATTTGCTAATAGTTGTTTATGCAACTATTTAGCTGTAAATCAAAAAATGGTTTTATGAAAATATTAGTCTGTATCAGCAAAACACCCGATACCACTTCTAAGATCGCCTTCATCAATGGTAATACGAAGTTTGATGAGGCGGGTGTACAATGGATCATTAACCCTTACGATGAATGGTATTCACTTGTGCGGGCCATTGAATTAAAAGAGAAAGATTCAACCATCAGCATTCACCTGGTTACAGTAGGACTGCCTGATTGCGACCCGATTATCCGCAAAGCGCTGGCCCTGGGTGGTGATGAGGCCATCCGGGTGAACACGGATAGCACAGACAGCTATTATATTGCCGCACAAATTGCCGAAGTGGCCAAAAAAGGCGGATACGACCTGATTCTAACCGGTAAAGAAACCATTGATTACAATGGCTCTTCCATTGGTGGCATGGTGGCAGAACTGGTTAACGCCCCCTATATTTCCCTGGCTACTGTATTTGATCTGAACGGAACAACCGCTACCATAACCCGCGAAATTGAAGGGGGCGAAGAAGTGGCTGAAGTAGGTTTACCCCTTGTGGTAAGTTGTCAGAAAGGAATGGCTGAACAACGCATTCCTAATATGCGCGGTATTATGGCGGCACGTACCAAACCCTTACAAGTAGTAGAACCGGTAACCATTGAGGCACTTACTGCATTGGTTAGTTTTGAATTGCCACCCCCTAAAGCAGGTGTAAAATTAGTGAGCCCGGATAATGTGGCTGAACTGGTTAGGTTATTGCACGAAGAAGCGAAAGCGATATGAGATAAAAGTTAGGAGTTAGATATAATGTCAACTTCGTTGCGTCGCACACTTGTATATTTTAGTTCTTTCATCAACAGGAAATCCGGAAAATCAATTCCAAAATTTCCTTCCGCTCTGGCGGAACCAACATTCAAAAATTCACAAAAATGGTATTAATATTTGTAGATCACGCGGATGGGCTTATCAAAAAATCTTCTTTTGAAGCAGTATCCTATGGCGCGAAAGTTGCCGGAATATTGGGTACATCAGCGGAAGCGCTTGTTTTAGGTACCGTAACCGACAACCTGGCCGCATTGGGTAAATATGGTGTAATAAAAGTGCACCAGGTAGCCGATGAAACACTGAACCAGGTTGATTCGCAACTGTACGCGAAAGTGATTGCTGAAGCAGTTACGGCAACCGGGGCAACTGTGGTTGTATTCTCTCAAAACCAAACAGGTAAAGCGGTTGCTGCCAATGTTGCCGCCCGTTTAAAAGCGGGTATCGTAACCGGCGCCTGCGCCCTGCCGGATACCGGTAACGGTTTTGTGGTTCGCAAAACCGTTTTCTCCGGTAAGGCCTTCGCTAATGTAAACATCCTCTCTCCCATCAAAATCATCTCACTCAATATCAATAGTTATAAAACAGTTGCCGGTGAAGGAGCAGCCATGGTGGCCCCATTAACAGTACAGGTTGATAAATCAAATATAAAAATAACCGCGGTAAACAAAATAACCGGCGAAGTACCCTTAACAGAAGCCGACATAGTAGTGAGCGGCGGCCGCGGTTTAAAAGGCCCTGAAAACTGGGGTGTTTTGCTGGACCTTGCCAAAGAACTGAAGGCGGGCACAGCCTGCAGCC
>CAYHTC010000048.1:0-9850 GCA_964359445.1 uncultured Sediminibacterium sp.
GAGTTTGTACTAACCCGAATACTGTTCAAACCCGCCTCGCATAAGGCTTTAACGGCATCCGGTTTGGAGCCGTTGGTATTGATATTGATATTCCCCTTATCTGTATGTTTCCGAATCTGAATAATGGCTTCCCGGATTGTCTCCCACATCAATAAAGGCTCTCCCTCACAACCCTGTCCAAAACTGATGATCGGGAAGGGGGCATTCAGTAAATGGGGCACGGTAAATTCCACTATTTCTTCTGCAAGAGGTTTGAACGTGAGCCTGTCCTGCGTTGACACAATCGCTTCTTCCTCCGGCTGAAAAGAAATACAGCCGATGCAATTGGCATTGCAGGCCGGTGAGGTGGGAACGGGACATTCCCATCGCCCTAATGCAAAATTCCTTGCTGCCGGACAATTATAGGTAAGGCAGCAATTCTCCATCAGGTGTGTTACCAAACGGTTTTGAGGGTAAGCTGCTAAAAGTTGTTGTGTGCCCTTTTTAATTTTTGCATCATCATATCCCGCACATTCCTGCCGGATATCTTTTTCTATTCTCACTGCCGGTACATAATTTTTATCGTTCAGCCAACCTACTGCGGTATAGCAGAATAAGGGTAGTGTAGGTGCATCCGGTAATGTTTCATAGGCAGCCAGGTAGAGTCCGGTATATGCAGGTGGAATGAAAGCGGCCACGGCCCATCCCTTTTCGCACAGGCGCATATTGCCTGTAAGTACATCAATACCAATGCCTCTTCTGCCCGGCAGTTCATACAGGTTGCCTCCTTCAGGTAATTCTATCCATTCTTCATCCGGTACGGGAAATGCATCCCATCCCGCACGGCCAGTGGTATACAAACCGGTATCCTCAAATATATTTCCATTACCATCAGAATACAGCAGGTAAGGTGATTGTTGTAAAGCCATATAAAATACATGAAATAAAAAATGAATTCCGCTTTCCGCGTTAAGCATTAAGCCTGCTAATACAAAACTCGTTAAATTCCAGTTCTTCTTTAACGGAAGTTTGCGATTCAATTGCTTTCTGGATGAGTTTATTATTTTTGAAGTCAATCGTTAATAACCCGTCTTTCAATACCACATTGGCAATTTGCGACCATGTATAAGATTTTTTTGGCAAAGAGTTGATTATGATACCTGTATCATCAAAAGCTACTTCCTGTGGAAATTTTACCTGCTTTTCAGAGATCACTGCCAGAAAATAAAGGATGGTTATAATGCCCGGTCCTGCCATTACTCCCCAGCCAATAGTAGCCAGCAGCAGTCCGAACCGGTAAAAAGGCATATGCCCTTTTTTTTGCCGGTAATAACAATATATCCACCACCCAAGCATACCTGCGATGAGCGCTATAAAAAGGTAGTTATACCGGTTGAAATCCTTAAAACCATGGTTGGAAATCGTGTAAGTAAGGGAATAGCCTAAAGTTGCTATAGAGAACATCAGCATCAGGCGGCTGATCATATCTACAATAGCATAATCCGGACTTTTAAAAACGATGATATAATCGTACACTTTCATGTTGCAGCGAAAAAATTAAGAATGATTATTTACCAGTAAGTTACATAAACGCCATAATGCCCTGGCGCCTACATTACTGTCCCAGTCGTTTTGCCCAACACCAATCTCTACCAGGTCAAACCCAATCAGTTCACGCCCGCTATCACTGATTTTTTTGATAAGATAGCAGATCTCTTCTATTTCAAAACCACCCGGAACCGGGGTGCCTGTATTCGGGCAAAGTTTCCTGTCTAAACCGTCAATATCAAAACTGATATATACTTTATGGGGCAACTGACTTACGATTTCATCCGTAAGGTGTTTCCATGTTTCGCCTTCATATTTTCTTTCCCGGATTTCTTTATCAAAGTAAGTGACCACCCTGTAATTACTATTACAAATAAGGTTCCATTCTTCTTCGCTGTAATCCCGAACGCCTACCTGCACCAGTTTTTCCAGGGCCGGTATCTCGTTTAACGCATTATACATAACGGAAGCATGCGAATAGGTGAAATATTCATAGCTTTTTCGCAGGTCGCAATGTGCATCTGTCTGTAACACGCCGAAAGCGCCATGCTTTTCTCCAAGGGCCTTCATAAAGCCAAGTGAGGTACTGTGATCGCCGCCTAAAAGTCCTACCAGTTTATCCTTATCCAACAATTCTTTGCACTGTTCATATACCCATTGGTTGAGTTTGGCGCTGCCTTCATTAATCTCTTTAAGGCTTTTGCACATGAATTTGTTCTTTTCAACGGATTCTCCTTTTGAAATATAATCGATGTACAGTTCCGCCTCCTTGCGCAGGTAATCACTTTTCATCAAAATCCGCTTGTCAACCTCTCTCATAAAGAAACCCTGCTTCCAGCCTTCCTTACCATCGGTATCCAGTATATCTACCTGTTTACTTGATTTGTATACATGTTCTGCTGCCCTTGAGGTACTGGCGCCATAACTAACGGTTACTTCCCAGGGTACCGGAAGAATAATCAAACGGGCCTCATCCTCTGTAAAGGGTAAACCAAAAATATTGTTATTGGGATTGCCCACGGCATTGTGGTCAAAATGAGATAGATCTGGCATGGTGATTGCTTGAAGTTGCAACGGGCGCAAATTTAAATGAAAGTTTGGAGTTTGTGGATTGAAGTTTATAAAACCTTGTTACTAAGTTGATAAACTTCCCCCAAAATGTTGTTTTTGGTCTACTTTCGCATTGAAAAGTATAAAAAATGAAGAAGTCTCATATTATCATTCTTGTTTGTATAGCTGCAGCCATTGTGGTATTGATCAGTTATACCGGTGATCTTACTACTTATGAAACCATTGCTTCTGCCAGGCAAAAAGAAGGCAGGTTTGTGAATCTGATCGTGAAAATGGATAAACAGTATCCGCTGGAATATGATGCAATAAAAAATCCAAATTATCTCAGTTTTACGGCAGTAGATTCTCTGGGAAATAATATTAAAGTGGTATACCACAACAATAAACCTACCGACATGGAAAAAAGTGAGCGCCTGGTACTAAAGGGCAGGGTACAGGGAGATCATTTTGAATGCAAAGATATTTTATTGAAATGCCCATCCAAATATAAGGATGATCCTAAGGCTCAAAAGAACAACTTACAGAACTCTTAATCATGGTGGCTTTCTTTACACCAGTACTCATTATCCGGCATTTGTATATAATCAATTGAAATAAGTCTACATGAATTATATCGGGGAACATTTACTTCCGGGACAAACAGGCCACTTTTTTGCCATCCTTTCTTTACTGGCTTCCCTGGTGGCTACCATTGCGTATATACAAGCCGGTCGTTTAAAGGAACTATCAGATAAATCATCCTGGATACGCCTGGCACGTTGGGCCTTCCTGGTAGAAACCATCAGTGTGATCGCTGTATTTGCCGCTTTGTATTATATTATTTCGCAACACCTCTTCGAATACAAATATGCATACACCCATAGCGATAAAAGCCTTCAGGTAGAATACCTGTTTGCCTGTTTCTGGGAAGGGCAGGAGGGTAGTTTCATGTTATGGAGTTTCTGGCATTGTGTGCTGGGCTGGATATTGATCTGGAAAGCGAAAGACTGGGAAGCAGGGGTGATGAGCGTAATTAGCTTTGCACAATTCTGCCTGGCTACTATGTTGCTGGGAATTTATTTTTTTAATACCAAAATTGGAAGCAGTCCTTTTATTTTATCCCGTACCGAAGGGTTTTTTGATATGGCCCCTATTTTCAGGGATTTAACTACCGGGGGTTTACGGTTAGATTATCTTACTTTAATTAAGGATGGTTCCGGGCTGAATACTTTGTTGCAGAATTACTGGATGGTGATACATCCGCCCATCTTGTTTTTAGGTTTTGCTTCTACCATTGTGCCTTTTGCCTATGCCATAGCGGGGTTGGTACGAAAAGAGCATAGCTGGATCAAACCGGCATTGCCCTGGGCTTCTTTTTCGGCTGCCGTTCTGGGTGCCGGTGTAATGATGGGTGCAGCCTGGGCCTATGAAAGTTTGTCTTTTGGGGGCTATTGGGCATGGGATCCGGTTGAGAATGCTTCGCTGGTACCCTGGCTTACACTGGTAGCAGGATTGCATGTAAACCTGATCTACAGGAATACAGGGTATTCGCTGCGACCTACTTACTTCTTTTATATTATCACTTTTTCACTGATACTGTATTCTACCTTCTTAACAAGGAGCGGAATACTGGGCGATACTTCCGTGCATGCATTTACTGATCTGGGAATGAATGTTCAGTTATTATTATTTCTGTTGGTATTTTTTCTGCCGGCTTTGTTTTTATTTTTCCGGAATTATAAAAAAATACCCAGTATACAGAAAGAGGAGAGTACCTATAGCCGTGAGTTCTGGATGTTTATCGGCTCATTGGTTCTTTTTTTAGCAGGTATCGTAATCATTGCCAAAACGTCTACACCGGTTATTAATAAATTATTCGGAACTAATATCGCGCCACCGGAAGATGCTGAGTTTTCTTATAACCAGATACAGATTTTTGTAGCGGTCATTATCGGCTTATTAACGGCGCTCACCCAATATTTCAAATATAAAGATACACCAAAGGCTTTCTTTGGAAAAAAGGTATGGCTACCCACACTGGTAGCTGTTTTGATAAGTGTAAGTATCAGTTTGTTTGGTCATGTTCGTTATGATAAAATGGGGCCTGGTTTCCTTTTTGCCATACATATTGCCATTTTCGCCGCGGTATATTCCGTAGTGGCCAATATCGCTTATATATGGTTGGGCCTGAACGGGAAAATTAAAGCTGCAGGAGCCTCTGTGGCGCATATTGGATTTGGGCTGGTGCTGGTAGGTATTTTGATTTCATCCAGTAAAAAAGAAGTCCTGAGCTGGAACACAACAGGGGTTACTCCATTACGGGCAGATCCTGGTGGAAGGGGCAATTCCGCAGGCAATCCTGCCGAGAATATTACGTTGTTCAAGGCCTTACCAACGGATATGGGCAGGTTTATGGTTACCTATGTAAAAGACACCTTGAATCCCAGGAACCGCAAAAGGTATTTTGAAATTGATTTTAAAGCGAAAGATGGCAGTAAAGGCTTCAAACTATATCCTGATGTAATTAAGCAAAACAAAGGTGGAGAGGGGTTCTCGGCTAATCCGGCTGCCCGGCATTATTGGTACAAAGATATTTTTGTCTATATCACCTCCTTCCAGGAAAATGATCATGAAGACACAACCAGTTTCCGGAACAGAGAAGTAAGAGCAGGCGATACCCTGTTTTATGGCAATGGTCTGATTGTCCTGAATAAAGTATCCGTAAACCCGGCTGATTTAAAAAGTAAATACAGCAATGATGAAACTGCCTTGTTTCTTGATATGACTGTGATCTCCAGGGACGGCCGCCGTTATCCCGCAAAACCAGGTGTAGTTTTGAAAGGGATGGAGCTCAGAATGATCACTGATACCGTTCTGTCACAGAGCCTGGTATTGAAATTCAATAAAGTGCTGGATCAGGAGAAAGGCATATTGGAACTGGGTATTAAAGAAAGTGCAGCCATTACCGACCTGGTAACGCTGAAAGTATATGAGTTTCCAATGATCAATATTCTTTGGCTGGGTGTGGTTGTTATGGTGATTGGTTTTGGTATGTCCATCATTCAGCGGATCAAACCCTTAAAAAGGGGTGAATGGAAGGCATCTTAACAATTTTTAAGGTTACTTTTTGGGCCGTACAGCATTAATAAGGATAGAAGTGTCTAATTTTAATTCGCTTGAAACGGTTTTATAAACATATCATCCTTCCTTTTTGCCTGCTGGGCCTTGTTTTGGTATCGCCCAAAACAAATGCCCAGGTACATGGTGTATATGATACACTGAAGGTATTCGCTTATATTAGTCCGGAAGGTGATACAATCCCATCCAGTAACCTGCCGCCTGTGCTGGTTAATGGCAGGCTCACCAGACAGTGGAGAAATTATTGGGCCGACTGGACAAGGTTACGCAATGCGGTGTATGTTACGTATCCCTATGCAAAAGCAGCCAGCCGTATTATGAATGAGATCAATGCCCAACTGGTAAATGTTTCAGGCCGGAAAGAAAGAAAAATCATCATTAAATCCCGTGAGAAGGAGTTGAAAAAAGAATTCACGGATAAGCTTACCAGATTATCTGTTTACCAGGGAAAGGTATTGATGAAATTGATTAACAGGGAAACAGGAAACAATTGTTACGAAATTATTGATGAATACAAAGGCTTTATCAGCGCCGCTTTCTGGCAAGCAGTTGCCGTGGTATTTGGCAGCAATCTTAAACAGAGTTATGATCCTCAAAAAAAGGATACTGATATGGAAAAGATTGTAAAGGATGTAGAAAAAATGTATGGCTACTACCGGAATGGTTAAATATATTTCTGTAATATTTCCCTGAAGGTCTTTCTCGGTATCATTCTTGCTCCTAAACTTTCCAGGTGTGCGGTGTAAACCTGGCAATCCACCAGGAACACATTTTCCCTTATTAATTCTTTTACGAATTGGGTGAATGCGAATTTACTGGCATTGCTGTGCAGGCTGAACATGCTCTCGCCAAAAAACAGTTTACCCATCCTTATGCCGTATAATCCGCCCGCCAGTTCTCCATCCAGCCAGGCTTCGGCACTGTGGGCAAACCCCAGTTTATGTAATTCAATAAAGGCCCATTCCAGTTCATCTGTTATCCAGGTGCCTTCCTGTCCCTTACGTTGCTGTTCTTTACAGGACCGGATTACTTCAGCAAATGAGGTATTCGTAGTAAAATCAAATACTCCTTTTTTGATCAGTGCTTCCATGCTTTTGCTGATCTTCAACTCCCCGGGATACAAAACAAAACGAGGATCCGGGCACCACCATAGAGGAGTGTCACCATCATACCATGGGAAAATACCTCTTTTATAGGCAAGTAATAGCCGGTCAACCGAAATGTCGCCTCCCATCGCGAGAAGACCATCTTCATTCGCTTCCTCTACCGGAGGAAACCATAATGATTGATCCAGAGCATATACGGGCATTGTCAAATTTAGTCAGAAAGTCCGAAAGTTGAAAAGTCAAATAAAAAAAATAATAATATCCAAACTCTTTCATTCCCTCATTCCATGCATTCCCCGCTAATCCTACCCTACTTCAATAGTAGCGCCAATCCCTCTGTTTGTTATGCCGTCACACATAGGCTTCAGTGTTTCGTATGCTCCTTTTTTTACAGCGTATTTGCCTTTTGTATGAATGAACATGGCACACTGTTCTGCCTGTTCCGTAGTATGTCTGCAAATTTTTATCAGCGTTTCGATCACCCACTCAAAGGTATTCACCTCATCATTCCATACAATAAGGCTATAGGATGATGTGATCCCGGTAACCACATCCTGTTCCTCCTCTTTCCAGGGCCGGGCGGATTCATTAAAAGGGTTCATCATCATGAATACAAAGTTACTATATGCAAATGCCAAAATAAAAAAGGGTTTCAACTGAATGAAACCCTTTTTTGTATTAAGTGGGAGCACACGGGTTCGAACCGCGGACCCTCTGCTTGTAAGGCAGATGCTCTAAACCAGCTGAGCTATGCTCCCTTATTTATTGGGAGTGCAAAAATAGGGGCTGAGCGGTAACCTCCAAAAAAAAGTTTGGTTTATTTCAAATTAATTGAATTGCAGGGCGGGTAACCGGTAATGCTGACTGTCATACACGAACAATTCTTCTATATGATAGGTCCAGTATTTGTGTAAAGGTGATTTGGCAATGCAATTATCCGCTTCTTCCCTGGTTTCTGTGTTCAGGGTGATCCAGCAGGTATGGCTTTCCATACTTACCGCATAACTGTCAATAATACCTTTATTAATCAGATAGTTGATATACGTTCGGTGCGGGGGTACCAGCGACATAAAATCTTCATCCATTGTAAACCGGATAATTGCCTGAAACTTATTCATTCTTTGTTGTTTTACAAGGTTATTACCACAATATCCATGCAAGGTTTCATCAACTGGCAAACTGGCAAAAAGGGGGCAAAAAATAATCAATAAACCAACTTCGCGATTCTTCCGTTTCCACCTGCCAGAAATACAGATTTTTCTTTTTTTGCTTTCTGACAAACATGGAAACTGTCTTTTGAAATAAGTTGCCAGTTTTTACCGCCATCTTTTGACATGTCAATACCGGATGTGCCGCAGGTGAGAAGGTTGTATTCATCAAGATAAATTACACAGGAACGATAACCATGTGGTGGTGTGGCAGGTATTGTTACCCGGACTTTATTCTTTAAAGAAATCAGCACACAATTATTTCTGTTGATAGTATCTTTTGTAAAATCGCCACCAACCACAACACCTTTATTATTAAACACGTCTATAGAATTTGCACCCGTAGACTCCAGGCCGTGAGAGATGGGCAGATTCACAATTTGCCGGCCAAACCCTATAAAAAGTCTTGAACTTTTTCCACCGGAAACCATAAAAAGTTGCAGGTGATTAAACTTAAGTTCTTTCAATAATTTGATATTAGTTCCACTGGAAGCAAAAAATGCTTCTCCCTTATTTAATACAATAGGGTTACGGGGAAACCAATGATCCCCGCCATCAATAGTGCCGGCAGCAAAGAGAATAGATTGAATGGGGTCTCCAATCACCACTCCAATGGAATCATTTGCAAAATCCATAGCATCTAAAAACATCCCTTTCGTACTGTCTTCGAATACTTTCATCCAGCTATTACCGCCGTCTTTTGTTTTTAAGATAACCGCTGGTTCAGCTACCGCCATAACAATTGCAGTATGCTTATCAAACGCTTCAATATCCCTGAAATCTCTGTTCGCATAACCGGGCACCGTCATCCAGGTCCAGCTTTGGCCACCATCTAAAGATTTTGCTACAGAACCATTGCTGCCACTGGCCCAGATAACACTATCATCCACCACACTTAATCCGCGAAGGCTATTTTTTTTTCCTGACTCCAATATTTTTATTGAGGGTTGCTGTGCCTTTGCCTGAAGTAAAATGAGGAAAAATAATGTGAACAGCCTGAAATATTTCATAGAGTGTTATTTGAATTAATATAATAAAAACCTTTTAATCCTTTCTTCCCATTCACTGCACTTTGTAAGTTTCGTGATCTCTGCAATGAATTTAGGTAAGGGCAGTTCAAGTAACAATTCACTATTTGGTATACCGAGTAACTTGTCTAAATGTTGCCTGCCGTTTTGATTAACCAGCGTAGGGTAGGGTCTCCATTGAAAGAAGGCAGGATACAGTTGTTTGATCAGCCTGATCAGCATCAGACCAAATGATACCGGTTGAAAAAATGCTGCCTGTTTTACTTCCATACGAATGCCATGGCATAATTGCCCTTTGTATTTACTTTCTGTGGGCGTAAAACTACAGGGGATGATATATAAATCATCAGATGCTATATCAGCAAGTATAGCGGCAAGGGTTTCACCATTTATCCAGGGTGCGCCGGCCGCACAGAATGCATCGGGGGTTCCTCTTCCTTCACTGGTATTAGTAGCTTCCAATAAACAGAGGCCCGGGTATAGCAGCATACTTTCAAAATTTTGTATGGCCGGAGAAGTAGGTACAAAAGGGATTTCCCAATCCGGCTGAAAACAGGTTCTGTTCCAGCCTTCGCATTTGATCACTTCCAGGTGGCATTTGATATCTCCTGCCGCATTAAAATACAAAGCCAGTTCACCCAGTGTACAACTATGCCGTACAGGTATGGGCCATCTGCCAATAAAAGACGACTGCGATGCATCTAAAATTGGTCCTTCAGCCAATGACAGGATCCCTGATATCGGATTGGGCCTGTCGAGTATGATCAGTTTTTTACCATAGGCTGCACAGGCT
>CAYHTC010000048.1:9860-12809 GCA_964359445.1 uncultured Sediminibacterium sp.
AGGCTTCCATTACGTAGGTCATGGTCCACAAATACGTGTAAAACCGGCTGCCTATATCTGGTATATCAAATAATACCCGGTCTATATCAGACAGGTCCTCTTCAGAAGGGGCCAATTTGTTACTATATAAACTGATGATGGGTAATCCGGTTAAGCCATCCGCACCGTCTTTCATTGCATGCCCGTCTGCACCCAATACATCTAAACCATGTTCCGGTGAGAATAGTTTTTGAATATTGAATCCCTGTTCCAGTAATGCCTGTCTTGAAGGGATCAGTTGATTTGTTGTAGCTGCATGGTTAGTAACCAACCCAATACGATCCGTTTTCCAGGTTGGGGAACTATCAAGTAAAATATCAATACCAAAACGGATCATAAGGATAAAGATAATATAACCTGAGCCATTTGTGTTTCCGGTTTCCTCTCCTTTTCAGGGAGGGTACCGATTATTTTGCCAAAAATAATCAGGGGGGTGATTAATCGGGGCTTTTTTGGTTAAACATCTCTTTCAAACAACATAGCATCCTTCAATTGCTCTACTACATTGAAAATAATCGGGCAGCGTTCATAATGCATGAAAGTAGTGAAAAGCCGGTCTTTAAAATTGGGCAAATGCAGGGCAGGAAATTCTCTGCATCCTTCAAAACGCTGTTCATAAACCGTGCATTTGTTTTCATTCAGAAAATGGCAGGGCATCCGGTTCATGATCATCGGGCCATTACTCCCTTTTTCCAGGTATTGTTCATCAAATACCTCCCGTTGTTGGTCCAGGTACTTTGAAAGGTTATCCGCTTCCTCATCAGAAACCAATACCATCAGGCTTTTGCAGCAGTTACCGCAATCGGTACAGCAAATTTGTGGAGAGATGGTATCATTCAAATGTGAAACCACCAGATCAATCTGCTCCCGGTTTCTTTCTTTCACAAAAGCCCGGAAACGGTCGTTTTCAGTTGATTTGGCGGCTGAAAAGGCAGCAATCTTTTCCAGGCTGGTTTCGATATAATTGTTTGTTGCTTCGATGAGACAAAACTAAGTTTTACAAGGTGTATACGTAAGAGAGTTCACGTTTTTTGACGTTTTATCCACATTCTGAGCTGATTTGTAGAAAAGTAAAATTGGGCTGCGGTGTGGGGTGGTTAGATTTGCGGGTTATATGATAAGGGTAGTGGGGGTAAAGAGCACTTATAAATAACGACTTACAAATGGCAGAAGAGAAGCAATTATTTGAATACAATGAAGAATCGATCAAATCACTCGATTGGAAAGAGCATATCCGGTTACGTCCGGGTATGTATATTGGTAAATTAGGAGATGGTTCTGCACCCGATGACGGGATATATGTATTGGTTAAGGAAGTGATTGATAACTGTATTGACGAATATACCATGGGCCATGGTAAGCAGGTTGAATTAACCATCGAAGGCAAAAATGTAACTATCCGTGATTATGGCCGGGGTATTCCATTGGGTAAAGTGGTAGATGTGGTAAGTAAGATTAATACCGGCGCCAAATATGACAGCAAGGCTTTCCAGAAAAGTGTGGGATTGAATGGGGTAGGTACCAAGGCAGTGAATGCCCTGAGTCAGTATTTTAAAGTAACCGCTTTCCGGGAAGGCAAAGAAAAAGCTGCTGAGTTTGCCAAAGGTGAACTGATAAAAGAATATAAAGAAGCAAAAACAAATGAGCCAAACGGCACCCTGGTTGAATTTATACCTGATGAAACCGTTTTCAGGAACTTTCATTTCATTCATGAATACCTTGATAACCAGTTATGGAACTATTGTTATCTGAATGCGGGCCTTGCCATGCATTTCAATGGCAGGAAATATGTAAGTAAGAATGGATTGCTCGATTTGTTGCAGCGTAAAACCAATCCGGACGAATTACATTACCCCATCATTCATTTAAAAGGAGAGGACATTGAAGTGGCCCTCTCGCACAACAATGATTATGGTGAGGATATTTTTTCTTTTGTAAACGGACAGTACACTACCCAGGGTGGCACTCACCAGCAGGCTTTCAGGGAAGCCTATATTAAAGTGATCCGTGATTATTATAAAAAAGATTATGAAGCCTCTGATATTCGTACCAGTATTGTAGCTGCTGTTTCTGTTCGCGTACAGGAGCCCGTATTTGAAAGCCAGACAAAAACCAAACTTGGCTCACAGAATGTATATGAAGGCGGACCCAGCATGAAAAATTTTATCCTGGATTTTCTGGCGAAAGAACTGGATAATTTTTTACACCGTAATCCAACTGTATCGGATGCCTTAAAAAAACGCATTGAACAGAATGAAAGGGAGCGAAAGGAATTGGCGGGCATTAAAAAACTGGCTAATGAGCGGGCCAAAAAAGCTAACCTGCACAATAAAAAATTACGCGATTGCCGCATACACCTGAATGATGAGTTGCCCGCTAAAAATAAAGGCGAGTTTATTACCCTGCAGCGTAACTCCACTATTTTTATTACGGAGGGGGACAGCGCCAGCGGCAGCATTACCAAATCGAGAAACGTAGATTCACAGGCAGTTTTCAGCTTGCGTGGTAAACCATTGAACTGTTTTGGACTCACCAAGAAAGTAGTGTATGAGAACGAAGAATTTAATCTGCTGCAGCATGCATTGAATATTGAAGATGGCCTGGAAGGGCTTCGTTATAATAATATTGTGATCGCAACAGATGCCGATGTGGATGGGATGCATATCCGTTTATTGATGATGACCTTCTTCCTGCAATTCTTTCCCGACCTGGTGAAACGGGGACATGTATATATTCTGGAAACACCTTTATTCCGTGTACGCAACAAACAGGAAACCATTTACTGTTATGACGAAACAGAGAAACAGGCCGCGGTAAGAAAATTGGGGAACAAACCGGAGATTACAAGGTTTAAGGGCCTGGGTGAAATATCACCCGAAGAGTTCGGCCGATTTATAGGCCTGGATATCC
>CAYHTC010000049.1:0-12749 GCA_964359445.1 uncultured Sediminibacterium sp.
TAACCTCACTGTAACTCCGAAAGTATTTACCGAACTTTTGAAAGCCGCTACTAATCTGCTATTTAATCCAAAGAATAACCTAGACATGGTAGAAATTAAACTTCAGCCGGCTTTTTTGGCAGATAATTATATACTACCCAAAACAGTCAACCGGCCAAGAAACCATGTTATTTCCAATAAAGGTATCAGCGCCTTTTATATTGGTAACGAAAAAGAGATCATACGATTAGGCGAACCCGTTTATGAAGAGATCAGGATAAAAGGTAAAAAGGCGGAAAAATATCCTGACGATCTAACCAAAGCCATAAAAGGATCAGAAAATTTCAGCAAATCTGATTTTGTTTTTCTTCACCAGGATTGCCGTGATGTAGTAAGAGACAGAAATTACCAATTACAACTCACTACACAGATAGACCCAACTAATTTACCGGAAACCGAATCCCTGCTGTTTACTAATTTTCTGAGCGGTAATTTTCACTATCTGTTTCAGGGAAAAGACACCCTGGCAAAATTTTCTATACTGAAAAATGTTACAGACAAGGTGAATAGGGTTTATACCAATATCCTCTATAACGGGTATGACAGTGTTTCTTTTTATCCTGTTAAACCCAACGGGGTATCACAGGGATTGCCTGTAATATATGATTACCAGGTGGAGGGTGTCATCAGCAATAAGCCATTCGGTATTAAATGCAGCGGGTCCGGGGAAATGGTTAAAGAAATTTTCCTGGATAATACGTTGGTATGCATTGCGCAGGGAAAATTTAGTCCGGAAAAATTTGTACTTTTTGATGCATCTTTATCCCCTGAATTATTAAACCGGTTATTCATGATCGGGTTTAACCGCTTTTTTGAATAATGTAAAATACGTACATGCGCATCATCTCTTATAATGTTAATGGTATTCGTGCCGCCATCAATAAAGGTTTTACCGATTGGTTACAAACCGGTCCGGCAGATATTATTTGCCTGCAGGAAACCAAGGCTGTAAAAGAAAATGTGGATTTTAAAAAGATTGAGGACCTGGGTTATCATACTTACTGGTTCTCTGCTCACAAAAAAGGATACAGCGGTGTGGCCATTTTTACTAAAATTAAACCAGACAATATTGAGTATGGCCATGCGCATGAAAAAAGCGATTTTGAAGGCAGGGTAATACGCGCCGATTTTGGTAATATCACACTCATTAATGCGTATTTCCCATCCGGCACCAGTGGCGATGAAAGGCAGACTTTTAAATATCATTGGCTGGATACATTTTTCGCCTACCTCGAGGAGCTGAAAAAAACCAGGCCCCGTTTAATTGTGGTAGGTGATTATAATATTGCACATACCGCCATAGACATACATGATCCGAAAGGCAATAAAAACTCATCTGGTTTTTTACCGGAAGAAAGGGCCTGGATGGATGGATTTCTTAGTAGAGGATGGGTTGACAGTTTCCGTCAGATACATCCTGATACAACCGGAGCCTATTCCTGGTGGAGCCAGCGTTTTCCAACGGTAAGGTCGCAAAACAAAGGATGGCGTATAGATTATATCTGTATCACAAAAAATCTGAAAGACCGGTTAGTAGACGCAAAAATTTATCCCAACGTAAAACACAGCGACCACTGTCCCATCTACGCCGAAATCAATCAGTAACCCCCAATTATTAATTCTTAATTATTAATTAAATGTACATCTACAACATAACTACCAAAGTAACCCACCGTATACACGAAGAGTGGGTGCAATGGATGAAAGAGAAACATATCCCCAAAGTGATGAATACCGGCTGTTTTACCGAATTCCGCTTTGTACGGGTACTTGAAATAAATGATAGCGATGGTCCAACCTATGCTGTACAGTTTTATGCGGCTACCAAACCGGATTATGAGTACTATATAGCGCATTTTGCGCCTTCTTTACAAAATGATGCCCTGAAAAACTGGGGAGATAATTTTATCGGTTTCCGGTCATTAATGGAACTTGTGAATTGAGTGTGGATACTTTCATGAATTCATTTTGTCAATCACAAATCTTTGTTATATTCCCTTAAAACCCGCTCAGGCATTGAATTTCAGCCGTTTTTTTCTGAAACCCTTATACAGCAAGTATTTCAGAGGATAAACATACTTATATAAACTGTTATATAAAAAACACAAATCTTCTGAAATCCTTTATTCATAGGTGTTTTGCGGAAAAAATGCAAGTAAAAAAAATAATAATTTTTTTTACTTATTGAGAATAAGCGAATAAATTTGTTACTGTTAACAAAACAATTAAAAAAACTTCTATGAACAAAGCTGAATTGATTGCTCACATCGCTGAAGATGCTGGCGTAACTAAAACACAGGCAAACGCTGCCTTAGATTCTTTTGTAGCTGCCGTTACTAAAACTTTGAAAAAAGGCGATAAAGTAACATTGGTAGGTTTTGGTACTTTTTCTGTATCTAAACGTGCTGCACGTACCGGACGTAACCCGCAAACAGGTGCTGCTATCAAGATTAAAGCAAAGAAAGTTGCCAAATTCAAGGCAGGTAAAGAATTAAGCGCTAAGCTCTGATTTTAGGCCAACCCAAATTGAACCCCCGCAGTTTGCGGGGGTTTTTCTATTTTTGCAACTCACACATTATTCATACTTAAAAAACAAACCATGGGCAGAGGTGATAAAAAAACCGCAAAAGGCAAAAGATTTCAAGGTTCATTTGGCAAAAGCAGACCAGCCAAAGTAACTAAAAGCAAGAAACCCGTACAAGCAGAAGTAGTAAAAGCTTCCTAGGCTTTTCTATCAAGTTCAAATAATTATGAAAGCAGTTTGCCCAAAGCACTGCTTTTATTTTTTACCCGAATACCTCCCAGCCCCAGCCATCCGGCTTATTTTTTCTTCGAGGCAATTTCTTCTATCGCCAATACTAATTTATCAAGGTCCTGGAGTTTAGTATATACATGTGGCGTAATCCGTACACAGGAAACATTTTCCCAAACAATGCCTACTGTATGAATTTTATAAGTATTGAATAAGGCATTGTCTAATTCCCCTGGCGTCATCCCCTCAATACTTACGCCACAAATAGCGCAGGCATATTCGGGTTTGAATGAGGTATGTATGGCTACTTTAGGGATATCTTTTGCTTTCAGGGCCCAGTAATTCTTCAAATACCGTATCCTTTCTTCTTTTCTTTTACTGCCAATGGCATTTTGAAAATTTACGGCTTCGCCAATACCCTGTTCTATCGGAAAGCTCCGCGTACCAAGGGTTTCAAACTTCCTGATATCTGTACCACGGGGCCTGTCATTGCATACGAGTGGCCATATCTTTTCAATTTTTTCTTTTTTTATCCATAACATGCCACTACCAATAGGGGCGCTTAAGAACTTATGTAAACTGGTTCCAAAATAATCGCATTCAAGATCGGGTATTTTATACTCCAGTAACCCGAAAGAGTGCGCGCCATCTACTATTACCTCCAATCCCCTGTGATGGGCCATCTGCGCAATTTTTTTAACGGGAAGGATTTGTCCGATCCAGTTAATGATATGAGTCAGATACAGGAATTTTGTTTTTGGGGTAATGGCTTTTTCAAAGGCAGACACTATTTCCTCATCATTTTCTATCGGAAACTTAAAATTAAGCTGCGTATACACAATGCCTTCCCGCTCAACCCGCTGCTTCCAGGCATTAATCATATTGGGATAATCCTGTTTGGTTCCGATCACTTCATCACCCGCTTTCATATCCAACCCAAAAATTACGGTATTCAACGCTTCGGTTGCATTCCTGTTCACGGCGATTTCTTCGGGTGAGCAACCTGCCAATAATGCCAGCTTCTGTCTTAGAGGTTCCCTTCCCTGGTCAATAATCCGCCACATATAATAGGATGGCCCCTCATTTGAGAGCTTATTAAACCTTTCTACCGCTTCCTGTACCACCCTTGGTGAGGGACTAACCCCACCATTATTCAGATTAATTAGATTTGAATTAACGGTATATGACTGCTGGATTACGCTCCAGTAATCCTCATCTGCAGCAGCATCCAGCGGAGAAAGGGATTGAATTTTCCGGGCCGCCGCATCCCATGATGCCGCATGCAACTGGTTAAAAAGACTATTGGCCGAGAAAGCGCCCGCCAATAAACCCATTTTCTGTATAAACTTCCTGCGTTGCTCCATAACTTAGATTTTGAAAAAGAAAGTTAAGGAATTATGATAAAAGATTGGAGCTAAGTCATTTTTGCCACAAAGGCGCGAAGGCTCAAAGATTCACAAAGAAAAACCGGGGAATGATTAAAACATTAATAGCGCAAATGGTTATTAACTATTTTCTATCTTTGCACCACAAGAAAAAAAATGACTAAACGGATCATCTTCCTTTGCTTTTTGCTTTTTGCTTGCAGCTTTCAGCTTCTGCATGCTCAATGCTCTATCTGCACCAAAACGGCCTCTCAATTGGGCGAAGGACCGGCTTCTGCTTTAAATTCAGCCATTTTATACCTGGCTGCGACGCCTTTTGCCATTATGGGTTATATAGGTTGGCGTTGGTGGAAGAATGAGAAGGCGTTACATAAGCCTTAATAAATTGATACAGGTTTGTATCGCCTGATTTCTCCAGCGCTGCTTTTAATACGGCTTTATTGATATCGCGCATACGGTGTTGTTGTATCAGGTAGTACGCTTTTTCAGCCAGCAACCAGTATTTTCTGTCGGTACTCTGCACATACTGTTGGTGACGCATGATTTTCTCAAATAATTCTGAAATACCCTCTTTTTGCGGGGCCACTGTTTTTACAATGGCCACTTCTGCCGTTGTTTTGTGAAAAGCGGGCGCCAGCATTAACCGCAGATTCTTCACAAAAGTATCTGCATCCGGCCTGTCTGCTTTATTCACCACAAATACATCCGCTATCTCCATTAACCCGGCTTTCATCGTCTGCACTTCATCACCCGCCTCCGGCACAACCACCACTACGGTAGTATCTGCCAATCCGGCAATTTCAATTTCACTTTGTCCTACACCCACTGTTTCTACCAGGATATGATCAAACCCGGCTGCCTTCATTACATCAGCTATCTCAATAATTTTAGGATGCAGTCCGCCCAGACTACCGCGGGTTGCCAGTGAGCGGATAAATACATCCGGGTGATTATACCATTCACTCATCCGTATCCTGTCTCCCAGCAATGCCCCTAAGTTAAAAGGAGAAGAAGGGTCTACACATAGCACTCCTACTTTTTTCTTTTGCGCAACCATTTCACCAATCAAGGCATCTACCAATGTGCTTTTACCTGCGCCTGGCGGGCCGGTGATACCAATAATTTTTGTAGAAGAGGGGGGCAGGCTTTCCAGTAAACTACGATACCCTTCCATTTCATTCTCTACCAGAGAAATGGTTCTGGCCAATGATTTTACATTGCCCTGCTGAATATCTTTCAATAATGCCTGCCACATGATCGCTACAATAAACCAGATGAATGAAATATTTTACAGCATAAAACTACAGCATATCCTCATTAATAAAAATCAGGTTCTCATGTTGCATTGAAAAGGAAAAATGATACCGGGTGATGGCTTTAAAAACGGCATGGCCCGAACCTTTACGCATATGATCGTGTATTTCAATGATCACTGCTCTGGTTCTGGGCAACCAGTATTCATAGCCCGATTCAAATACTTCTTTCTCTGAGCCTTCAATATCTAACTTGAGAATATCAATGGTGGCCCATCCCTGCTCACGCATGATAAATTCGATGGAAACGGCCGGTATGGCATCAGGATTATCTGCCGTTGTTTCTTCTACAATAAATGCATTATCGTGATCTCCTTTGTTAATAATGGCCAGGTGTACCGTTTTACTCCAAATACCTTTTTGGTACATTTTTATCTGAGGAAAAGAAGCGGTATTCTTAAGCGCCATTGCATAATTACCGCCGCTGGGTTCTACCGCAACAATTGCGGCGCCCGGATAACGATGGGCAAAATAGGCAGATGCCAGGCCAATATTGGCGCCTCCATCGACAATGGTTTTAGGGATAAAAGGGAGTACAACGTTATACTGATCATCTAAAAAAACCTGCGTGAAAGTATACTTATCAGAAAAATTTTTTCGCAAATAAAAAACAGCTTTATAGCGCGATGAACCGAAGCTGCCATATTTTTTAAACAGCAAATGAATATAAAACCTGATCCCGTCTGCCAGACCAAATGCGTGTATCAGGGGTTTGAATCTGGAAGCCATACTTTACAATAATTACAGAATATACAATCAACAAAATAAAGCTTTAAAGCCTGAAAGAAAAAAGAAAACAGTGTTTAAGCTGAGAGATAAGGGCCAGCTTCCGAACTTTATAAAAGAACAGCGTCTGTCGGTTTTGCCATAAAAAAACAAAGAGTGGCCGGTTCCATTTTTTTGTGAGGGATCTATGCCATAGTTCATACAAACGGGTAAAAAACTGCCTGTCGGTTTCTGTTAATTGCTTTATCTCTTTAAAATGCAGGAGATGCTCATCCAGCATTATCCTGAAACGCCTGCGCAGTTCTGTTTCACCCAAGTGGTTTTGTATGGTTACATTACTGCTGTGTGAACGCTGAAACACCAGTATTTCAGGCACAAACTGCACACCACCATTACACATGGCCACCAATGCCAGCCACCAATCATAATACACCCCTTTCGGAATGGGTAATGCGTCTTGTAAAAGGAAACGCCGGATGATCATTGCATGACCGCTGATAGTATTAAACATCGCGATCTTTTTAGGATCCTTCCCCTCTATTCGCCTGTTTTTTTTATTGGCAACCGGATGAAGGGGTGGAGAGGTATGAAAGCGAACAGAATCACTGTAGATCAATGGGGAAGATGGTGTAAACTGCTTCAGCAGTCTTTCTATTTTTTGTTCATGCCAGATATCATCCTGGTCAGCAATGGCTATCAGATCATGTTTAGCCTTCTGTAGAGCCTTTTCAAAATTGGCCGTAAAGCCCAGGTTCTGAACATTCCGGATAATAATGATCCGTTTGTCATTTTCCGCCAGCGCTTCTGCCACAGCTACTGTATCATCAGTAGAAGCATCATCAGAAATGATCAGTTCGGTTACCGGATAGGTTTGATTCAATATACTTGCTACCTGTTCAGTTATAAAACGGCTTCCATTGTAACTGCATAGAACAACTGAAATAGGCAATGTCATGAACAATTTTTATTTTTAGCAGTCAGAAGAACAGAACCAAACTTATATACGAACCAACAAGTGGCGCTCAATTACCGGAACCCATGACTGTAAATATAGAAAAACAAAGGGCCAACCCCATTGCTGCTGCAAAATTTTCTATTATGATACCCAGTTGGAACAATCTTCCTTATTTACAGTTATGTATAAATAGTATCCATAAAAATTCCGGGTTTACGCATGAAATCATTGTGCACGTCAATGAGGGCAAAGATGGCACATTGGAATGGGTAAAGTTGCAACCCAATATCAGTTATTCCTACAGCAAAGAAAATATAGGTGTTTGTTATGCGCTGAACAGTTGCCGCTCTTTGGCCAGCACCGATTACCTGGTTTATTTAAATGATGATATGTATGTATGCCCGGGCTGGGATATCCCTTTAGCGGAAGAAATTGAAAAAATCAATCATCCTTTTTTCTTTTTTTCATCCACCGCCATCGAGCCCAGGGTTCAGAGTAATTGTTCTATTGAAAAAAATTATGGCACCTGCCTTGAAAATTTTAATGAAGAGTCCTTATTAAAAGAATATAAAACACTGCCCATGCAAGACTGGCAGGGCGCTACCTGGCCACCTAACATCGTACACAAAGACCTCTGGGATCTTGCCGGCGGATATAGTATTGAGTTTAGTCCGGGCATGTATTCCGACCCCGATTTTTCCTATAAGCTATGGAAGCTGGGCGTTAGGTTGTTTAAAGGAATAGGGAGAAGCAGGGTATATCATTTTGGTTCAGTATCGGTGAAGCGAATGAAAAAAAATGATGGTTATTATCAATACATTTCAAAGTGGGGAATGACTTCGGGAACTGTTTCGAAGTATTATCTCAGAAGGGGTGAACCATTTGACGGGCCGTTAACCGGACAATCCTTTCCTTTTGTCATCCGTTTAAAAAACCTGTTTAAACGTATATGGGTAGCCATCAAATCATTTTGATGAGTACCCGGCATCATTTAGTTCCTAATCGATTTTAAAGAACATCTTTAAACAAAACAATATTCGCATCAGGGCGGATTTTTTTTTGTAGGCGAGTATGATATCCCTGTATTTAAAAAAAGCGATCATTCTTGTCCAATTATTTTTCAGAGAAAAACTTAAGTAACTGTTATAAATAGTTTTCAGAATTTTTTTCTGCCCGATTTTTTCCAAAGGACATTTTTCATAAAGTAATTGCATACGATCGCGGCTTTGTTGCCTTTTTTTTTGTCGCCTCCCCCGCCCCCGCCTTTGTTGGTCGCCTGACCAACAAGATTTCGCATGTGTATCAGCCCCAATTGCATTAGCACTATGTTGCCGGTAATAAACCAATGGAAGATTAGTATAGGCAACCGTTCCCTTACAGGCAGCCACAAAGCCCAGCCAAAAATCATGTGTTACCAATTGAGGAAAAGGTAAACAGCGTGCAATTAATTCTTTTCTAAACAACATAGCATGCCCCGGGGCCCAGGCACCAATGGTATACATCAGGCAATCAGTATAATTGATCTGGTTGCGGATGTCAGACATATATTTACCTAAACTATTTCCGGCATCGTCTATCAATAATGAATTACTGTAAATGATTTCGTGCGTACCTATCCGCTCCATCAGCAAAGCCAGTTTATCTTTACGCCAGATATCATCCTGATCACTTAAGGCAATGTATTCACCATTGGCCAGTAACATTCCCTTTTCAAAATTTTTGATATAGCCAAGATTTTCTTCATTTACATATAAACGGATAGCAGGATATCGTTTGATATAAGATTCCACCAATGCCACGGTACTATCTACAGAGCCATCATCCACTACTATCATTTCGATATTGGGATAGGATTGAGAGAGAATACTTTCCAGTTGCTCAGACAAAAACCGCTCACCATTATAGGTAGCCATTACAACAGATATTAACGGATAGTTGGCCTTCACAGTTAGTATTCTTTGATTCGGTAATTCCTGAAATCAAACAGTCTGATACCGGTTAGCTTTTCAAAATAATAGAGCAGCTTATCCTTAAAAGAAAATTTCTTCCGGCTAATATCCAGTTCTACGTGCCAGTTCTGTTCGGTAATGCGTTTCTGCATCACAGCAGGATGCGTGCCTTCAAATTTTTGCAGCGAATCGAAATCATTAAAATTCCAGAAATCCCCGCCCGCCATCATCTCTTTCAGGGCCTCATCGGGATGCCATAATTTGCTGGCATTTTTCTGTTTTTTCATCATTTGTTCCGGACTTTTTACCCATCCATAATGATAGACAAATGCGTCTACAGGCTTCACCCATAATTTTGTTTCGCCAACGCGAAAACCCTGCGCATCCTTATAAGCGGTTATTTTTTTATCATTACGGATTATCCTCACTTCATGATCGTACCATTTTCGGCTATCGCCCACATAATCATAAGTGCCGTAAAAATGAAGGTATTGGAATAGTAGTCCCTGCACGGCCAGGCTATCCTTATAACTAAGGCAGGCATTATAAATAGCCGGATGATATTTTTCGTGTACCACTTCATCCCCCTGAATATAAAAAGCCCACGTAGATTCGGGATCTATTAATTGAAAAGCCTTATTGGTTTCAACAGCCAGTACCTCACCGCCACTTCGTAAGTTGGGATCCCATACCGAATGATGGATCTGTATTTTAGGATCACCGATCGATTCCATTAATTGAAGGGTACCATCGGCAGAATCGCCCACCAGTATAATCATTTCATCCACAACCGGCAGTATGGAACGAACGGCTTCCACTATGGGATAGTCATTCATAACCGCATTCCTGATAATGGTAAACCCTGAAATTTTCATGCCGCCGTAAATTTGTCAGTCAAAGAACCGAAATCTTTTGCATCTTGCCTACCGATTCATTTTATCAACCCCCATTATGCAAACTACCCTTTGTTTTGACTTTGGCAATACAAGACTAAAATGCGCCGTATTTGAAGGCGGGGATTTTAAAGAGGAGCGTATTCTCGGGAATACGACAGGTTTCAGCATTCAACAATTGATAGATCAATACCATCCTGTTAAATCAATTTTATCTTCTGTAATCAATCATCCCCCGGAAATAGAAGCACTTTTAGCCAAACATACCCGTTTTCATAAACTGGGGCATACCAGCAAATTACCCATTACCACCCCTATAGGAAAACCGGAAACCATTGGGGCCGACAGGCTGGCTTTGGCTGTAGCTGCAGTAGATCTATTTACGAATGAACATAACCTGGCTATTGGCTTAGGCTCCTGTATCACCTATAATTTCATTAATAACCGCCATGAGTTTTTAGGGGGCAGTATCTCCCCGGGTATGAATATGCGGTTCAGGATCATGCATGAGCAGACCGCATTATTACCCCTGATTCAGGCCGAAAGCAATTTCCCATTGGTGGGTTTTGACACCAAAACCAACTTATTAAGCGGTGTTATACTCGGAATGGCAAAAGAAATTGATGGTATTATTGAAGCTTACGCATTGAAATTCAACAACTTTAACGTGCTGTTAACCGGGGGTGACATGGGTTTTTTTGTACCTCACCTAAAAAACAAGATATTTGCCGACCCTAACTTAATTTTTAAAGGCTTGTATGCGATCAGTGAGTATAACAATAGATAGGCTTTGCCTGGCTGTATTTTTTGGTTTTTCCCTGTTAAACACCCAGGCTCAACAGAATTCACCTTTCTCCCGTTACGGGCTTGGTGAATATTATACCAACCAGCATGTGATAAGCCGCTCAATGGGTGGCCTCACCGCGGCGTATGCTGACGGTCTGAATAATAATGTGGGTCAATCGGTCAACTTTAATAATCCATCCACCTACAGCAGTTTCTATATGGTTACCCTGGATCTGGGGTTTACCATCGATTCCAGGTCATTAATCAGCAATAACCCTACCGGCAAATTTACGACCAATAATTTTGTGCCCTCATACCTTGCCATAGGCATACCACTAAAAAAAGCGAAGGGGTTGGGTATGGCTTTTGGCTTAAAGCCTTTAACCAATATCAGCTATTCAATTGCAAACCGTGAGCGTATAGCCGGAGACAGCCTTCAAACTTTATATGAGGGGACTGGTGGCTTAAACCAGTTTTTTGTAGGATTTTCCAAAAAATGGAAGGACTTAAGCATCTGGTTCAATACAGGATATAATTTTGGACGCAAAGAAATTAATACCAGGAAAGCCTTCATTAATGACACGGTTTCCTATTATCAGTCTAACTCATCTGCTGTAACTGGTTTTGGTGGTGTGTTTTTAACAGGGGGCCTGCAATATGAAATATCCCTGCATAAAAAAAATATAACCGAAACCAAAACAATAGAAAATTACCTCTTACGTTTCGGCCTCACCGGTACCCTTCAGCAAAAAATGAATGCCTCACAAAATCTGATCAGGCAGACTTATGTTGCAGGCGCTTCAGGCGATATTAAGATAGATAGTGTTGCAGAACAATATGATATCAAAGGACAAATTTTAATGCCTTCTACCTATGCGGCAGGCATTACACTTCACAAGACAATTGGTAGCCCGAGAGGTATTTTTGAATTATGGTCAATAGGCCTTGAATACACATCCACCCAATGGACTAAATAACTTTTTTATGATGTGGCCGATAAATTATCAAACAGTTGGCAATATAAACTGGGTGTGCAATTAAGTCCGGACCCCTCATCAGGCCGGGGCTATTGGAGTACTGTGAATTATCGTGCGGGTTTTTATTTGGGTAAAGATTATATTAACGCAGATGGTAATGGGTTAAAGCAATATGGCGTTTCATTTGGCGCCGGATTACCCATTAAGAAATGGAGAAGCTACGACAACCAGTTTACCATTCTCAATACTGCCTTACAACTTGGTAAGCGCGGTTCATCTGTAAACAATATCACTGAAAATTATTTACAATTTTCTTTTGGCATTAGTATGAGCGATATTTGGTTTGCAAAACGCAGATATGATTAATTCATGCACACATACAAAATATTACCTGGCAGCCATACTCACCGGCTGCTTTTTTATGTGTGCCTGTGAGAATGATGTAAATGAAGTTCGTGAACTCGGAAGAAAAAAACCGGGTATTGAGGAAGGAAAATTCATTGATAGTTATCTTAGTATGGACGGAAAAATGCGGGCCCATCTTACTGCTCCGCAAATGTTACGTTACCAGGGAGATAGCGCCAGAAAAGCAGAGTTCCCAAAATCTTTACACGTAGATTTTTATAATGACAGCACAAAAATAGAAAGCCAGTTAAATGCCCGTTATGGCCGCTACCTCGAATCAGAGAATAAAGTATTTTTAAGGGATAGTGTGGTTGTCTTTAATATTAAAGGTGATACACTTTTTTGTGAAGAGTTATGGTGGGATCAGAACCTGCAAAAATTCTATACAGACAAAAGGGTGGTCATGAGCAGAAACTACCGGCATACCCTGGTAATTGGCCTTAACGGGATGACAGCCAAACAGGATCTATCAGACATCACATTCTTTAAAATAGAACCGAATAGTTTTTCATATATTTCTGATAGTAGTTCCTCAGATACAACCACTACCACAGCGCCTGTTCTTCCGT
>CAYHTC010000050.1:0-10202 GCA_964359445.1 uncultured Sediminibacterium sp.
AATAATAGGCAAACGAAATAAACCCGTAATTTGTGTGTATCAAACTTGGTAAAGGGAAGTAATCAGGGGTAAAATTGAGAATAAGAATTGTAAGATAGATCGACTAAAAAATCGACTAAAAAACAAAAACCCGCGACCAGCGCGGGTTTCAAGCAAATACTTGCGGACCGGACGGGACTCGGACCCGCGACCTCCGCCGTGACAGGGCGGCATTCTAACCAACTGAACTACCGATCCGGGTAGATAATTAACAATTAGTAATTATATGACAGCTTTTGGGCTGTTTTTCGGACGGCAAAGATAGGGGTAAACGACTTTTAAACAAATCTTTTCAAAAAAAAATTGCATCCCTTATTTTTACTTACTTAATGCCGCATTATGCCACAATACCCAAATAGACAATTCCTTGATTTTGAGAAGCCGATTAAGGTGGTGTATGAACAGATAGAAGATACCAAAAAACTGGCAGAGAAGAACCCTAAGATCGATTATAGTTCTACACTGCGGCAACTGGAAGATTCTATTATTGATAAGCGTAAAGAGATTACCCAAAAACTTACACCCTGGCAAAGGGTACAGCTTAGCCGTCATCCGGACAGGCCTTATACGCTTAAATACATTGCAAACATATTTACCAATTTTGTGGAACTGCATGGCGACAGGAATTTTAAGGATGATAAAGCTATGGTAGGCGGATTTGCCCAGTTGGATGGAGAAACCGTAATGGTTATTGGTCAGCAGAAAGGGATCAATACCAAGGCCAGGCAATTGCGTAATTTTGGCATGGCTAACCCGGAAGGCTACCGGAAAGCGCTCAGGCTGATGAAACTGGCTGAAAAATTTTCAAAGCCTGTTATCTGTTTGATTGATACCCCGGGGGCCTATCCCGGACTGGAAGCGGAAGAACGTGGACAGGGAGAAGCCATTGCCCGTAATATTTATGAAATGATACGGCTGAAAGTACCCGTAATTATCGTGATTATTGGCGAAGGCGCCAGTGGTGGCGCCCTGGGGATTGGTGTGGGCGATAGGGTATTGATGATGGAAAATACCTGGTACACGGTGATCTCTCCGGAAAGTTGCAGTTCCATTCTCTGGCGTAGCTGGGATAAAAAAGAAACTGCCGCGGAACAACTTCGCTTAACGGCCAATGATATGAAAGGCTTCGGCCTGGTTGACGAAATCGTAGAAGAACCCATAGGCGGCGCACACTGGGATTATGCAGACGCGGCTAATATCCTCAAAATTCAAATCCTTAAAACACTAAAAGAAATCGAATCCAAAAATCCCGAAGAAAGAGTGAATGACCGGATAGAAAAATATGGTAAGATGGGATTTTGGGAGGAGGTGGAAGTTAGGAGTTAGGAGTTTTAGATTCAATAGACTAATAAATTAACAACAATGTCTTTACGCAAAACACTTCAGGGAACCGGTGTGGCCCTGGTTACGCCGTTTACAGCCAATTTTCAGGTAGATTTTAATGCACTGGGTACAGTGATCGATGCCATGATCAATGGTGGCGTTGAATATGTAATTACGCTGGGTACCACAGGCGAAACACCTACACTGGATAAACAGGAGAAGCTGGACATTATAAACTATACTTTTGAAAAAGTTGCCGGCCGTGTACCTGTAGTTGCAGGCATTGGTGGTAACAACACCGCTGAATTAATTCATGACCTGCACCATTTTCCTTTGGATAAAGCCATTGCAGTATTGAGCGCCTCACCAAACTATAATAAACCTTCGCAGGAAGGTATTTTTCAGCATTATAAGGCATTGGCCCGGGAATCTCCTAAGCCGATAATTTTATACAATGTTCCGGGTCGTACCGGCAGAAATATGACTGCCGCTACCACACTTAGGCTTGCGCATGAGGTTCAGAATATTGCGGGTATGAAAGAAGCCAGCGGCGATATATTACAGGGCATGCAGATACTCCGCAACAGGCCAAAAGATTTTTTAGTGGTTAGTGGCGATGATGCACTTGCTTTACCACAACTTGCCTGCGGTATGGATGGTGTGATTAGTGTGGCAGCCAATGCTTTTCCGAAAGAGTTTTCTGAGATGGTAAGATTGTGCTTGAAAAATAATTTTCCAGCCGCGAAAGTGATCAATGATGCATTGCTGGACGCGTATGACCTGATGTTTTCTGAAAACAATCCCGCCGGTGTAAAAGCATTCATGGCAGAGCAGGGACTCCTGACCAATTCGCTTCGTTTACCTGTTGTTCCTTTGAGTGGGGGGCTGCATACGAAAGTAAAGGCATACCTGAAAAAATAGCCGCTTAATAATATTTCACACAAACCAACTGTATGGATCAAACGCTGATTGCTTCCAAAAAGAGAATTGATTCGATCAATATCCTCCGGGGTATCATTATGATCATATTCTTTGCAACCGGGCATACCATGGATCAGGCTATTGGCGGTATGATGTTGTTCCGGCCCAATGAGTTTGGTTTCTCACCGGGGGTGGTGTACCTGATCTGGATAGCGGTGGTAGCAGGTTTGTACCCGCTGTGTAAACGATACAGCATTTATAAAGCCACCCATAATCATTGGTGGTTGAGTTATTTATAATTTTTTTTATGTAGGTTGAATTATTTCAACATACCTTTTATCTCATTTAGTTTCATCAATGCTTCCACAGGTGTAAGGCGGTTAATATCCATATCAGTCAGCATTTTACGGATATCATCAAAGGTTTGCGAATGGGCATCAAAAATAGAGAGTTGTAATTGAGGGGTAGAGAGTTTTTTAATATTGTGATCTAACCGCGCCTTTGAATTTTTATTATTACTGCGACCTTTATGACTATCCTGACCACCTTCACCACTCTCATCCACATGCTTTTCCTCGAGTTGCTTCAGTATTTCATTCGCCCTGTCAATCAAAGAGGGAGGCATTCCCGCCATTCGTGCAACATGGATACCAAAACTATGTGTGCTGCCACCCGGCGCCAGTTTGCGAAGAAAGATAATCTTATTGCCTACCTCTTTATTGGTAACATGAAAATTATGAACCCTTGGTAATTTTTGTTCTAACTCATTTAACTCATGGTAATGTGTGGCAAATAATGTTTTAGGGGCAGCCTGTGAATAGTGCAAATATTCTACCATGCTCCAGGCAATGGAAATACCATCATAGGTGGATGTTCCACGGCCAATCTCATCCAGTAATATCAAACTTCTCTGAGAAATATTATTGATGATACTTGCGGTCTCATTCATTTCCACCATAAAAGTAGATTCGCCGCCGCTTAAATTATCACTGGCGCCTACACGGGTAAATATCTTGTCTGTTAAAGGAACCCTTGCATTACTTGCAGGTACAAAACTCCCCATGTGTGCCATTAAGGTTATGAGGGCGGCTTGCCTGAGAATGGCGCTCTTACCACTCATATTGGGCCCTGTTAAAATAATGATCTGTTGATCTGCCGGATTTAAACTGATATCATTCGCTACATACGATTCGCCGGCCGGCAGGTTTCGTTCAATTACCGGGTGACGGCTATCTTTTAGTTCCAGTTCAAAGCCTTCATGCAATTCCGGTTTTTTGTAATTGAACCGGATGGCATTCTCTGCAAAACAGATCAGGCAATCCAGCGTGGCCAGTATATGGGCATTTACCTGGATAGGGGCGATATAATCCTGCAGCGCCAAAAGCAATGTATCATACAATTGCAGTTCTATCGCCAGTATTTTATCTTCTGCACCGGTTATTTTTTCTTCATATTCTTTCAGTTCCGGTGTGATATACCTTTCCGCATTTACCAATGTCTGCTTGCGTATCCATTCTGCAGGCACTTTGTTTTTATGCAGATGTGTTACTTCCAGGTAATAACCGAATACATTATTGAAGCTTATTTTTAAAGAAGAGATACCTGTTTTCTCTGATTCACGCTGCTGGATGTTGATAAGAAATTCTTTTCCCCCGGTTGCTATATTTCTTAACTGGTCAAGTTCTTCATGCACATTTTCTTTAATTACACCCCCTTTATGGGCCGCTACCGGCGGCACATCACTGATCTCTTTGAGAATTTTTTCAACAATGAGGTAACACCCATTCAGTGTGTCTGCCAATCTCTGGATATAAGGATTACCCGCGGATTCGCATAATTTTTTAATGAGTTCAATTTGCTGTAACCCTTTAGCCAGTTGCATTACCTCGCGCGGGTTGATCTTCTTCATCGGCAGCTTACTCACCAATCGCTCCATATCACCGCATAACCTGATGGCATGGGAGAACTGTTTGCGCAGGTCGGTTTGTATAATCAGAAATGACACGGCATCCAGCCTTTCATTAATTTTTGTAATGTTCCGCAGGGGAAATAATATCCATCGCTTTAGTAACCTGGCGCCCATCGGGCTTACGGTATTGTCGGTAACCTTCAATAAACTGTTCCCGTTATCCATACCCGTATTCAGTAACTCCAGGTTCCTGACCGTAAATTTATCCATCCACAAAAAGTCTTCCCGTTCCATTCTTTGTATGGAACTGATATGTTGCAGGTTGGGATGCTCTGTTTCTTTCAGGTAATACAAAATGGCGCCGGCCGCTACTATACCGTTGTGCATGCCTTCAATACCATATCCTTTGAGCGAATGTGTTTGAAAATGTTTTAATAAACTTTCTGTAGCGAAAGCCTCATCAAATAGCCAGCTCTCCATGGTATAGGTATAGAACTTCACACCAAACACTTCTTTAAAATGTTTTTGGTAACTGCGCTGAAAAATTACTTCCGCGGGTTTTAAACTTTGCAGCAGTTTATCTATATATTCTTCATTCCCTTCCGCAATAAAAAATTCGCCGGTGGAAATATCCAGAAAAGCGATACCTGTTTCATTTTCCGTAAAATGAATGGCCGCTAAAAAATTATTACTGTTATGTTCCAGTAATTTATCGTTGGTGGCAATACCCGGCGTAACCATTTCCGTTACCCCGCGTTTTACAATACCCTTTACCGTTTTAGGGTCTTCCAACTGATCGCAGATGGCTACCCGGTAGCCGGCTTTTACCAGTTTATGCAGGTAAGTATCCAATGCATGATGCGGAAATCCAGCCAGTTCACTGGAAGAGGCCGCCCCATTATTCCTTTTCGTAAGTGTAATCCCCAATACTTTAGAAGCCTGAATGGCATCTTCCCCGAATGTTTCATAAAAATCGCCCACCCGAAATAACAAAATGGCATCAGGGTATTTCTGTTTGATGGCCCTGTGCTGCTGCATTAAAGGTGTATCCGCACTCGATTTTGACATGGGCAACAAATATAATGATGCCCTGAGTGTGGAGGATAGGGAATTGTGGGATGTGGATAAGAAAGTTAGGAGTCGGGAATCGGGAGTCTGAGGGGCCGGTTGTTTTTAACTTTTCAGGTATCTTCGCAAAATGCGAAAATTAAGCATGGATGAGTTGGGGCGTATGTCGGTAGATGAATTCAGGCAGGCCCCCAAGAACCCTGTTCTTATCGTACTGGATAATATCCGCAGCATGCATAATGTGGGCAGTGTTTTCAGAACGGCTGACGCCTTCCTGGCTGAGGGTATCTGTTTATGCGGCTATACACCACAACCTCCGCACCGGGATATTCATAAAACGGCTTTGGGCGCTACAGAAACAGTTGATTGGTTATATTTCCCTACTACCTTAGCGGCTGTTCTTACACTGAAAGAATGCGGCTATAAGATATTTGCGGTAGAACAGGCTGAAGGCAGTGTTTCACTGGAAAAATTTACCGGATCCAATTCAAAAATCGCCATTGTTTTTGGTAATGAAGTGGAAGGAGTGGACGCGGAAGTATTGAAACTTTGTGACGGATGCATTGAAATTCCGCAACTGGGTATGAAACATTCGCTGAATATTTCAGTAGCCGCGGGAATTGTGTTGTGGGAGATGGTGAGGGGGAAGTTAGGAGTTAGGAGTCAAAAGTTAAAAGTTAAAAGTAAAAATTTAAAAGGATAGTATGGTGGCTTTTAAGAAATATCTGAGTTTGGTAAAGTTTTCGCATACCATTTTTGCTATGCCATTTGCGATGATTGGGTTCTTTCTGGCAGTAACGCATTTTAACAGGCCGCAAAATTATCAGGCTGATTTCTCCCATTCGGCGGATGCCTATTCTTCATACGACTTAGTGATGAAATTTGTATGGGTATTTATTTGTATGATTACAGCACGCAGCGCTGCCATGGGTTTTAACCGTTACCTGGACAGAAATTTTGATGCCAAGAACCCCCGTACCGCTATTCGTGAAATTCCCGCGGGCCTCATTTCTGCTAACAGCGCTTTGCGGTTTGTGATTTTGAATTGTGTTTTATTTGTTGCAGCCACTTATTTTATCAATACAATTTGTTTCTGGTTATCTCCTGTTGCCTTGTTCATAATCCTGTTTTACAGTTATACCAAACGCTTTACGGCGTTATGCCATTTGGTACTGGGCCTGGGCCTGTCACTGGCGCCTATCGGCGCCTATCTTGCTGTAACCGGAAGGTTTGACCTGCTGCCCGTCCTGTTTTCTTTTGCAGTATTGAGCTGGGTTAGTGGCTTCGATATTATTTATGCTTTGCAGGATATTGAATTTGATCAGTCGCAAAAATTATATTCCATTCCGTTGGTGCTGGGTAAAACAAAGGCTTTGCGTGTTTCAATATGGCTGCATGTTATCTGTGCTGGCTGTATAATCTTAGCGGGCGTATATGGCTCCTTTCATTGGTTATATTGGTTGGGTGTAGTAATATTTGCAGGAATGTTAATTTATCAGCATACAATAGTAAAACCCAACGACCTCAGCAAAGTAAACATAGCATTCATGACAGCCAATGGCATTGCCAGTGTAGTATTTGGTATCTTCGTCATTGCCGATCTGTTTATCTATTAAAAATTGTACTCCAAACTCCAAACTACCCCATGTCCCGAATACTCTGCATTGATTATGGCGGTAAAAGAACCGGTCTGGCTGTAACAGATCCTTTAAAGATCATTGCTACTTCATTAACCACAGTGGAAACAAAGGATCTGATTTCATTTCTGAAAAAATATTTTGCGCGGGAGCCTGTTGAATTGATATTGATAGGTGAGCCACTGAACCTCAATGATACTGCCACCCATGCAACGCCTTTGGTAAAAGCGGCCATTATTAAGTTAACCAAAGAATTTCCCGCTATCCCCATCAAAACCGTTGATGAACGTTTTACCTCTAAAATGGCCTCCCGTGCCATGATTGAAATGGGCATGAAGAAAAAGGACCGCCGGATAAAAGGCAATACCGACCAGATCGCTGCCACCATCATGCTTCAGGAATACCTCCAATCCATCTCTTAAATACCGGAGAATACCTCCGGGTTGGGCAGTTGCCTGTTTTCCGGTATTTTTGCAGCGTTTCATCAAAATAAGCGAGCATACATGATATTTCCCATTGTGGCTTATGGAGCCCCCGTTTTGCGTAAAGTTTGCCGGGATATCACTATTGACTATCCCGGATTGTCCGTAATAATAGATGATATGTGGGAAACCATGTATGCCAGCAATGGTGTAGGTTTGGCTGCACCGCAGATTAATAAAGATATCCGCCTGTTTGTGATGGATAGTTCACATATATTCGAAAACCTGGAAGAAGATGAGAAGGATCTGTATCCTGATGCGCCGGGAATAAAAAAAGTATTCATTAATGCCCATGTCCAAACACTGGAAGGTGAGGAGTGGGCATATAATGAAGGATGCCTGAGCATCCCAAAAATCCGGGAAGATGTCTACCGCGCCGGATCGGTTACGCTTGCTTACCTGGACGAAAATTTTCAGCGGCATACCGAAACATTTAACGGCATTTCTGCCCGTGTACTATTGCATGAATATGACCATATTGAAGGTAAACTGTTCATCGACTACCTCAAACCCCTGCGAAAAAAATTATTGCAGGGTAAGCTGAAGGATATCAGCAAGGGCAAAGTGAAAGTGGATTACAAAATGATATTTCCCAAATAATGCGATACCGTCTTCTTTTACTTTGTTTGATTACGATACGTTCTTTTGCACAGGATACTTCTGTTGTGGTTGATGAGCATCGCTTTACCTTATCTGAAGTGGTGGTTAGAAACAATTTTGATTACCGTGCCGTACTTGCCAGGATTAAAGAAGACACTACCTTTTATAAAGCATTCCGTAACCTCCGGATATTAGGATTCACATCTTATAACGATATCAAAATGATGGATAGGCAGGGAGCCGTTAAAGCTTCCCTTTTCAGCAAAACACGCCAGAATCACAGCGGGGGTTGCCGAACGATGGATATTCTGGAAGAAACAGTGACCGGTAATTTTTATGATTCTAAGAGCCGCTATAATTATATGACTCCCGAATTGTATGCCGGACTCTTTTTTACGAAGGGAATCATCTGTGGTGAGAATAATATTGTTCATGGAAGGAACCTGACGGTCAGCAATAAAAAAGGAATGGATAAGCATAAGGAACAATTGAAGATGTTGTTTTTTAATCCGGGCAAAAAAATTTCAGGCATACCGTTCATCGGGGATAAACTGGACCTTTATGATGAAAGTGCGCACAGGCTATATGATTATAAACTGGATGTGGTAGAGTTTCATGGTTCACTCAGTTATGTATTTTCTATCATGCCAAAAGAAGAATCTGCCGGGAGCGACAAGGTTGTGGTTGACCAGATGGTTACCTGGTTTGATATGAAAACACTGGAAGTGCAGGCCCGCAATTATTCACTCAGCTATAAAGCAGGGGTGTATGATTTTGATGTAAGTATGGAAGTGGAAATGGCTAAGTTTAATGAACTCTCCGTTCCTAAAATTCTACGCTATAAAGGCAATTGGGATGTAATTTTTAAAAAACGGGAACGCGCCCTGTTTACCGCCACTCTGTTTGATTTTAAAAAGTAAGGGTTGCCGTAAAAGACAACCCTTGTTTTGCATACCCCCCGGTATGAACGTTCAACTTTGAACTTCTTTTATAACCTGTTCAGATAGGTTAGTATATTTTTCAGACTTGTTTTGGCGGGTATAATTTTATAGCTGGTAACCCTTGCTACACTGGTGATAGCTGTTTCTCCGAGGTAAAAATCACCACCGATCTTCGAAAGTGAAACCAGTTTTATGGCGCTGTTTAATGGGATATTATTCGCGAAAAATGAACGGGAAGCGTAATCAGCGCCCAGGTTTACAACCGTTTTCTGCTTGGTGAATACCGCGAATACCGCCGTATTCTTATTGGTAAAATTGGGTGAAAGAATGGCTGTTACTTTTGTTTTGGGTTGCGTACTGTCTGCATACCGCCCTGCCATCACCCATCTGATATTTTTAGAAATCAGCTCATAGCCACTGTATGATGGAATCAGGGGATTATTACTGTTTTTTTCCCATGTTTTAAGTGGCGTGGTATCATAATCACGTATCCAGAAAAAAGCGCGGTCAATCCTTTCAACCGGAACCGGGAAATCTTCTTTACCATAAAAAAGCTGCATGTTCAATTTGGCAGTATCCACATCATTGAACCTGAGTTTAAACGTGGCATTACCGGCAAGTGATAACTCTTTATCATCCTTACTTATCCTGATAAAATAACCGCCACCTGTCTCAAGCAGGCTTCCATTTCCTGCAACGGTTGGTCTGAATATTCTGATAAAATCTCCCTTTCTTTTCAGGGGTAATAATTGAAGTTCGGCAATACCCTGTACCGCACTACCTGGCGATCTGCCATCTATACAGGATCCTGCTTCGAATGAGATTTCAAGACTATCGCCAAAACGAAATGACTTTCCTGAAACCACATCAAATGTATCTTCAATCATATCGGGGGTCAGGTTGTCAAACAGGCTGTGTACCGAATAAATAATATTGTCGGTTTTTGTCCAGATCGTATCATTCAAAGGATGGTTCGTATACAGGTTGAAGTTTTCGGACATTTCTTTATTGCATGCCGTTACCAGCAGCAGCCCGAAACAACCCATAATGAGTACAATCTTTTTCATAACTTATTTTCAATAAAACGCTACTAACCAGATACTGGTTCCTGTGCTTTTGCTGCCTGCTATTTCCTGTTTAAATTGAGCCTTACGCCAAGAGATAAACCTCCAATACTGAATTTCTGATGATAAGCTGATCCCGGGCTTGTCATATTAGACAGGTTATACCTGAGATGCGGTTCAACGAAAATATGCAAATCATCACTCAACCGTTTTACCAC
>CAYHTC010000050.1:10212-12729 GCA_964359445.1 uncultured Sediminibacterium sp.
GCCATTACCACTTTTATTAAGGGCAACCGTTGCCAGTGTACTATCCAATATCACACCCTGGTACCAGGAGGATACATTAAATATAATCCCCGCATTGATCCCAAATTTCAAATCCCCGTTACCAAACTGGTAGCCTACTGTTACAGGTATATCAAAACTGCGGTAGTGGTTATAAACAGTATTATTTTTAAAACCAATTTGTTGCACGGTACTCGTGTCATTAACGATAACGGTATCACCAGGCGCCCTGATGATGGTTCTTACTGTAATAACGGTGGTAGTCTTCACCTCATTTTCGGTTCGATACACATATTTCTGGTTTATCTGCGAATAATTCAGACCCTCATTCAATAATACATTTTCAGTAATGGGTTTTACCAGTCTTAGTCCCGCAGAATACCCTGCCTGCATACTTTCACTGCTGTCTTTGGTTAGCAGGTATTGTTGTGAGGCAGTATTATTAGTAACAGATTTAAACGCGATATCCGGAGAAGTATATGCTTCAAGAAACCAATCGGTATTGCTGTTTTTCTGGTCGGATGGACAGATGATTACATTTTTAAACTGGTTGGTATGATTAAGGGTGGATAATTTTTTGTCTGATAAGTCCTGCATCCCGCTGTTCTTTTCCATCGTGAAAGGAATGGTTACAGCCGTAAGGAGATTACTATGATAGGGTTCTATCCATTCAAAATTACTTTCCGCTATATTGGATTGCTCTGTTAGCAGTTCATTGGATTGGTTGCCCTGAATACCCGGGTTAGTTACAGACTGTTTCAAAGCTGTTGCAGATGGATCGCTTTTTTCGTCAGTCACAGCAACCGGTCCGGCAGTTGTATTTTCTTTAATGCCGGATGAAGCCGTTGCTTTACCAGTTGGTTCTTTGCTAACAGGCAGGGGTTGAATCAGCGCTTCCTTAGTATAAGCGCCTGCTTCTTTTCCGTTTCTCAGAAACAAATAACCGCCCAGGGAACCTCCTAAAAGTAAAGCAAGAATCAGCATTACTGCGGAGCGATACCGGAAAAGGATAAAAACAGGTTTTCTGTCGTCATCTTTATCAGGGTTTACTTTTTCCCAAAGTCCTTCCGGTAGAGGCGCAGCATGATCATGGAGTTTACCGGCAATAAAATGGTCAAACTGACCATCAGTAACTTTTTCCCAAAGTCCTTCCGGTACAGGAGCAGAATGATCAAACAATTTGTTTCCGATAAACTCATCAAACTGGCTATCCGTTATTTTATTATAAAGACCACCGGGCACCGGTGCAATATGGTTTTTGAATGAATCGCCGATAAACTGGTCAAACCTGGCATTCTTCAACTTATCCCAGATACCCTTGGGCACAGAGGCTTCATGGTCCCTGAGTTTATCATTGAAGTAATCATCAAATTGGGTATCGGTCATTCTATACAGCAATTTTTTGCAATTGTAAAATTTGGTGTTGCAGCATTTTTCTTGCCTTTACTAACTGGCTGCGGCTGGTACCTGCCTGGATATTCAGCATACCGGCTATTTCCTCATGGCTATAGCCTTCAATCACATTCAGGTTAAAAACCAAACGATAGCCATCCGGCAATCGACTGATCAGTTTCATCAGATCATCCTCTCCCAGGTGTGTGTATGCCTGAGCATCTATTTTCGGGGTGTTCAGGCTATTATCGTCAATGTTCTGAAAGCGAAGTTTTTTCTTTTCAAGGTGCCTGATGGCCGTATTTACCACAATCCGCCTTATCCATCCTTCAAATGCACCTTCAAACTTAAACTGATCCATATACTGGTAAATCTTAATAAAGGCATCCTGGATCATGTCTTCCGCCTCCATGGAATCATTAGCATAGCGCAGGCATACACTCATCATTTTACCCGCATACTTATCAAAAAGTATGCGCTGACAGCGTGCATCCTTACTAATACAGCCTTTTATAAGTTCATATTCGTCTGTCACCTGGGGGTTGTTTGGTAGTTAGGTATATGAAAGACACGGTGGCAAGATACTTCGTTGCCCGGTTTTTCAGTATTTTTAACAATTCAAAGTACAAAAAAATCCTGCAGTAGCAGGTTACAATTTTTTTGACCTTTTGTGGAAACAAGTCAGATCATAACGATTCCCAAGCGCGAAATTAAGCCGCAGTTCGTCTCATACAGGGAGGCTGCATTCGGGAACGGGAACAGACAAACAAAAATTTGAATTTCGGATAATATTTTTTAAATTTAATTGTTCGTCCTGCAGCCGCATTTTATTACGCTTAAAATTTAATCCTATGAAAAAGCACTCTATCATCAGCAAAACGCTGATCATCATTTTTGTTTCATTAACATCTTTTATTCCTGTAAAAAGCGCAAAAGAAAAAAAGGAGAGTAAAAAAGCTCCTGTTGTTTTACAATGTTCCTGTAGTACGCCTACTGGTACAGGCTCAGTTCCATCCGGTTCAGATGTTACATTAAGTTGGATGCAAGTATCGGGGGCAATCTGTTATTCCTATGGAGGATACTATACCAATGGTGACGGGTTTTCCG
>CAYHTC010000051.1:0-12636 GCA_964359445.1 uncultured Sediminibacterium sp.
CGAAAGATTGATAGGTGCTGTATTGTAACAAACAGTCGTATCATGAGACCCCTGTATGGTATCAGCAGCTATCGAGTTTTTGTAAACTATCTGGGTGTCTACACAGGTCACACCATTTGTAGTAAACTGCACAACTACCTGAAAGGAGGATCCTGTCAGAAGCTGAACACCCGGATATTGGGAACCGGCAGTGGAAGATCCCTGATAGGAAAAAGAGCCACCGGTTATGGCCCAAAAAAAACTATTGCCTGCATTGCTGTTACTGTAGGTTACGCCATAATAGGTATCAGTAGCGCTAAAGTGTGCAATACCATTGTTACATTCTATAAGATCAGGATGTAAAACAACACTGGCGGTTGAGATGGTTTTTGTAACCGTTGCCGAACACCCCGCTATAGTGGTCACAGTATAAGAAATAATAGTTGACCCAAGAGCTTTAAGAGTGACTAAGCCGGCGTTATTAACCGTAGCAACAGTTGTATTACTGCTGCTCCAAACACCACCTGGGGTAACATCACTCAATGTAAGGGTACTTCCCACACAACCTGTAGAATTACCGCTGATAGCCGCAACAACGGGTGTTGCGTTAACAATAACAGAGATACTCACCTCAGACTCATTGCCGGATCCATCCACAACCTCAAGTGAATAAGTGCCGCTGGCAGCAGTAGTTACATTCGTGATAGTTGGATTCTGCTGTGCGGATAAAAAACCATTGGGCCCTTTCCATTCATAAGTATATGGCGCGGTTCCACCGGATGGGGTTGATGTCAGATTAAGACTGTTCCCCGAACAAACCGGGCTATTACTGCCAACAGTAAGTGATAGAAAGTTGTTATTGGTGAGTGTAGTTGTACCAATGCCTGCATTAGTAAATCCATCCCCGCCGGGTACACTTATACCCGTTGCAATGTTTTGAGTAAACACATTTGCAAACATAGTATTAGGGTATAGATTACTTGCATTTTGTGAGAGTGCAGGTAAACAATACCACAACATACATATTCCCACAAAGAGGGAGTGTTTGAGGGTTTTCATAGAATTAGGATACTTAAAATTACGTCTTAAAAACCACCCTTTCAAACGTCAAACAAAACTCAGTGTAAATAACCGAAACACACGTTTATTCTACCGTATTTTTTGTCCATTTTTACTGCCTCCCTTGTAGTGGTTTAACTATTAACATTTCCCACATGTACTATTATAAAGCGGAAAAGATTCATTTTGCACTACTTCCCGTTAAAATAGCCAACTATCCATTCTCCTGGCAGCCGTCATTGGATCGTGTAAGAATTGTTTTTGAAAACCATCCTTTCTGCGGATATAAAAAAAGAGATAGCCGCCATTAAAAATTGATTAGTAAGGAAAGAGATCAGAAAATTAGTAGCGGGAAACCACATCACTTCTCAAAAAATGTAAATCATATAACTCTTTTCAAGCATTATGTAATATTATATGGTTATGATTTCTGAAATTACACTCTAAAATTCATAATGGATATGGACTTTTAAGAATAAAAACTGTACTAAATATTGACCTCATTAATATTCGCCGATCAAATGAAAGCAGAAAGGGAATTAACCGATTATAAATTTGCATTAGACAGATCTTCTATTGTAGCCATTACCGATCAGCAAGGAATTATCAGACATGTAAATGATGATTTTTGTAAGATATCTAAATATTCTTCGGAAGAACTAATAGGTCAGTACTACCGCATCATCAATTCGGGGTATCATCCCAAATCGTTTATTAAAAATTTATGGGCCACCATTGCTTATGGAAAAGTATGGAGAGATGAATTCTGCAACAAAGCAAAGGACGGAACAATTTATTGGGTAGATACTACTATCGTTCCTTTTCTAAATGACGAAGGTAAACCATATCAATATCTGTCTGTACAGTGGGATATTACTGAATGCAAAATGGGAAATGAAGAACTTGCAAAGTTTAACAAAGAGCTTGTCTTTGAAGACGAAGAGAAAAGAAAACGTGCGGCGGAGTTAATCATTGATAACAAATAACTCGTCTTTCAAAATGAAGAGAAAGAAAAACGTGCGGCGGAGTTGATCATTGCTAACAAAGAACTTACAAAATCAGAAAAACGATACAGTAACCTTTTCCATTTAAGCCCGCAGCCTATGTGGGTGTATGATCAGGAAACATTAATGTTTATCCAGGTAAATAATGCGGCCATAAGAAATTATGGATATACTGAGGAAGAGTTTCTTCGTATGACTATCAAAGATATCAGGCCGGCAGAAGATATTCCGGTATTAGAAGAATTTATCGACTTTGGCAAACAAAATAATCAACTCTTTTCACAAAGTGTTTTCAGGCACAAAAAGAAAAATGGCGATATTATACAAGTTGAAATTCAGAGCAATCCTGTTTATTTTAACAAAATAAAAGCAAGATTAGTACTTGCAAACGATATTACTGAAAAGGTTCAATATATTAAAGCCATAGAGGAACAGAATAAAAAGCTTCATGATATTGCCTGGACACAATCGCATATAGTAAGGGCGCCATTGGCAAGAATGATGGGTATTGTAAATCTTGTTAAAGAGTTTAAAATGACAACATCTGAGTGTGAAGAGTTGCTTACTCATTTTATAGACTCCGGGAATGAATTGGATAATATAATACGGGATATTACTGAAAAAACAGAACCTGTTAATTTTAATAAATACGAGATTTTATAGATTAATCAGGATAAAAGGTTTTGTCTTGCCAAAAACTCCAGTTTTTTATTGGCATCCAGTAATTTCAGGGTTAGCTCTTTATTCTGCCGCCTTAGTTCCATTACTTCGAATGATTTTAAAATTGTATTTTTTACTTCCTCCTCATTCCAGGGTTTAGACAGGTATTTATATACCTGTCCTACATTAATCGCATCAATCACCGCATTGATATCTGTATAGCCCGTAATCAGGATCCGGATGGGTTCGGGATGCGTATCAAGAATAGATTGAAAAAATTCAATGCCCGTCATTTTAGGCATACGCTGGTCGCTCAGGATTACGTGTATTGGTTCTTTTCCCAGTATTATTCGCCCTTCCTCAGCAGATTCTGCGGTAAAAATGTTGAAAATCCTCCTAAAAGCGGCCTTAAAGGAAGTGATATTGTTGGGTTCGTCATCAATATACAATACATTGATATTTTTATCTTCCATAAGCTTTTATGGGGGGGGTTAAAAGCATGATTGTTATAATAAAAATAGTGAATTCATTATTTATTACCATTTTTATGATAAAATGAATGACTTTTTCATAATTTTTACTATTAGAAAAGCATTGAAGAGATGAATGAAGCAGTAAAATTTGATTCCGACATCAGAATAAGGGCTTTCAGGGCCGTTGATGACCTTGAAACCTGCCGTAAATTTATTGAAGGTCATAGGAAGGTTTTAACTATCTATGGGATTGAAAATATAACTACCAATACAGAAGACTGGATGTTTCGCCGATCCATATTTGTAATTGTTGTAGAAAAATTAGATGGCAGTAAATTGTATGGAGGGGTTCGAATACAGATTGCTGATGGCATTTACCCTTTACCCATTGAAGAAGCTACTGGTAAAATGGATCCCGCCATTTATGAGATTGTTCGTAAACATGCCAAAACAGGGGCTGCTGAGTTATCTGGCTTATGGAATTCAAAAGAAGTAGCTGGTTTGGGTATAGGCAGCCTCTTTCCATCACGGGTGGCAGTGGCACTGGCTACGCAGATTGGGATTAATACTTTTTTTACACTTTGTTCTCCTACCACCGTTCGCTTTAAAGATTGGATGGGTGGAAAAATTCTGGATGAAGTAGGAAATAATGGAACTTTTTACTATCCGAAAATTGATCTGCTGGCTACCGCATTATATTCGGATGATATGTTCCTGCTTTCTGCAACACATCCGCGTGAGAGGGATAAAATACTCTTCCTTCGTAATAACCCTGAACATATGGCGGTTGAAAAATCTCCCTTTAAAAACCACCATACGAATATTCATTATGCCTTGACTTTACATAATGTAGATTCCAAAGAATTTCAAATTGAGTATAGACCATTTCATCAGGAAGATATAAATTAAAACAAATGCGAAAAATCTTCCTGGCTTCTGTCAGCAATATATTGATGATTGTTTTGCCCTTATTGGGGAAGCCTGCGTTAATGCTTAACGGGAAGGTACTTTTTATCATTGCCGGCAGTATATGTATGTGGCTAACGCAACCACCGGTAAGTGTAAAGGAAACCAGCGACCAAAAAAGCAGTGACCGCTTTTCAGTAGTACTTATCCTGCTCATGTCTCTGGTGAGTGTAGTAGTACCAATTGTAGACTGGGCCTATTTTTCATCCGATTGGAACAGTGTAAGTTTACTAACCATTGCCGGGGCATGTATGATTATTGCCGGCATTTCTTTCAGGGCCTGGGCCGTACATTCCTTGGGAAAGTATTTTACAGCAACTGTGCAGATTAAAGAAGATCATCGTCTGATAAAAACAGGTCCCTACCGCATAGTAAGGCACCCCAGTTATACCGGTGCTTTTATGGCCATCATTGCAGGAGGAGTTATATTGGGTAGTTTAACAGGATTTATTATATCTTGTATAGCTATGATCATTGCTTATTATGTGAGGATAGGTATTGAGGAAAAAGAATTGATTGCCCGTTTCGGTGATGATTACCTTGCTTATAAACGGGATACCAAAATGATGATTCCTTATGTTCTCTAATTGCAGATACCTGTTTCTTTATATGGCCATTTCAGTAATACCTGCCTGTAAGCAAAGAAGGGTAAAGCATTATTTGCTTATCCCCGTATTCTTTTTTTTGTTATATAATACGGCGTTTACCCAGCTTGCAACGATAACCAATGAAAACCAGGCGTATACGATTTCTTCAGATATGGAACAATGGGTAGACAGTTCAGGACTGTTTACCGCAGAACAGGTTTTACAAAAGGGCAAATTTGTTAATACGAAAGGACGGATACCCATTTTTCCTAATCGTATAAAAAATGTATGGTTCCGGTTTTCTGTCAAAAATCTTTCCAGTTCACCCACTGCTTTTCTGAATATCGCTTATTCGAATCTTTCCCGGGTTAGTTTGTACAGCGTTGAGAGGCAGCGGGTTACATTGATGGGTAAAGAAGGAAATGAGGTGATACAGTCTAAGGAGATAGCAGGCTTGCCAAACATTATTTTTAACCTTCAGGCAAACCCGGATTCAACAAAACAATACCTGTTACATGTATACAGTCAGCACCCGATCATTGTTCCGGCCAAAGTACTTACCAATAATGCGCTGCATGAATCCATTAATTTGCAAAACATCATAACCAGTGTATACCTGGGGGTTCTGATGGTTATGTTTTTGTATAACTTTTTTTTGTTTTTCGCTACCAGAGATAACAGCTACCTCTATTATATCATTTATATTTTGTTTCTGGCCATTGCCCAAACCACCATTATCGGGTACGAATACAGGTATATATGGCCGGGCAATCCTGCTCTTAATTATTATTCGGTAGTGTTTACTTCCTCTCTTTCGGCTATTGCAGGACTGGTATTCAGTATGCATTTTCTGCGAACCTCATTGTATGCCAAACGTGTACACAAATGGTTACAATTGCTTATTGTTATTTATATTCTTGGTATCTTAAGTAGTTTTTTGGGTAATCTGGCTATCAGTTATCAAATACTTAATTACAATGGGTTGGCTAGTGTTGTGTTGGTGTTAGCTACCAGTTTTTATATTGCAAGAAAAAATTTCCGCCCTGCTTATTTTTATCTGATTGCCTGGTTATTTTTTTTAATTTCTTTTAGTATTCTTATTCTGCGCAATCTGGCCATATTGCCTTATACTAATTTTACCACCTATGTAATTTATGTGGGTTCGTCATTAGAGATTGCGCTGTTATCTATAGCGCTGGCAGATAAAATCAATGTGTTAAGAAAGGAAAAGGAGCAATCTCAGGCCGAAAGTTTGCGAAGATTACAACTAAATGAAAAATTAATCCGCGACCAGAATAGTATGCTGGAGAAAAAAGTTGCTGAAAGAACGGAAGAGCTGCAACTCTCAAACACTAATCTCAGTACCGCTTTGGTGAATCTGAAAGATACACAGATACAATTGGTGGAAGCGGAGAAGATGGCTTCTCTGGGGCAGTTAACGGCAGGTATAGCGCATGAGATCAATAACCCGATCAATTTTGTAAAATCAAATATCAAACCATTACAACTTGATATTAATGATCTGCTCGCCGTAATTAATGAATATAATACACTCCATACCCTGCCCAATACAGCTATCCCGGATAAGCTGCAATATATTGAGAACCTGAAAAAGAAAATTGATCTCGAGTATGTAAAAACCGAAATAGAAAGTATGGTAAAAGGGATACGGGAAGGGGCCGAGCGTACGGCGGAAATCGTTATGGGGTTGCGTAACTTCAGCCGGTTGGATGAGGGTGAGATCAAAACGGTTAATATTCATGAGGGACTTGAGTCCACACTGATACTCCTGAAAAATATCATGCCGGAGCAAATTAAGGTTGTAAAAAATTTTGCAGCAAATGGGAATATAGAATGTTTTCCCGGTAAGCTGAACCAGGTTTTCATGAATATTCTGAGTAACGGCATACAGGCCATCAAAGCGAAAAAAGAGCCATCTGCGGAGGAGTCGGTCACCATCACCACAAAAGACCTGGGAGATCAACTGCTGATAAGTATCAAAGACTCCGGAATAGGTATGACGGATGAGGTAAAGCAGAAAATATTTGACCCATTCTTTACTACCAAAGATGTTGGGGAAGGTACCGGGCTGGGCCTGTCTATTGTGTACAAAATCATCCAAAAACATCAGGGGAAAATAGAGGTTATTTCTGCAGAAGGGAAAGGTGCCGAATTTTTAATAACTTTATTTCATAAGTTGCCTGAATCAATAATTGAATAATCAAATACCCGCATGAGTAATCACAATGACGCTACGATCAAAGTTTTGTATGTAGACGATGAACCCAATAATCTTTTGGCCTTTCAGGCCGGATTCAGAAGGTACTGCGAAATATATACGGCCAACACCGTTGCTGAAGGATTAAAGATCCTTAATGAGAATGAAATTGAAGTGATCATTGCCGATCAGCGCATGCCCAAAACCACGGGGGTTGAATTTTTCAATATTATTCGAAAAGTGAACCCGGACCCTGTAAGGATTCTGCTCACAGGTTATACAGATATTGAGGCTATCATTGATGCCATCAATAAAGGTGAGATTTTCAGGTACATCAAAAAACCATGGGACGAAATGGAACTGATGACTGCCATCAAAAACGCCCATGAAATATACCAAACCAGACAGCAACTGAAAAATAAGGTTGGGGAACTGCAAAGGGCTAATGATGAGCTAAATCGCTTTGTATACAGTACTTCACACGATCTCCGTTCACCTTTGTCCAATATACTCGGCATTTTAAATGTGGCTAAACTGCAAGAACCGTTAGCAGATCCTAACGAGTATTTTGATATGATCGAAAACTGTGTAAATAAAATGGACGGGTTCATTCATAAGATCATAGAATATTACAAGGGAATCCGTTTGGACGAAGTATATGAAGAGGTTGATTTCAAAAAAATGTTTGTACACAGTATTGAGCTTTGTAACATGCAAAACCCTCAGATTGTATTCGAGGTGCAGGTAACCCAGCCGGTAGCATTCTGTTGTGATGCTTTCAGGTTGTCATTGATACTGAATAACCTGATATCCAATGCCGTAAAATACCAAAGAGTAGATGAAGCAAACCCTAAAGTGAAACTCATAGCTGATGTAAATGAAAAAGAAGTAAGGATCAATATTGAAGACAATGGAATTGGCATTATCGAAGAGCATGTGAATAAGATATTCCAGATATTTTTCCGTAGTACCGACTTTAAAAATGGGCTGGGTATCGGTTTGTATATCGTAAAAGAAGCCCTCACTAAAATAGGGGGTGAAATATTAGTGAAGTCTGAATTTGGAAAGGGATCCACATTCACACTGGTGGTTCCTAATCAGTATTCGTTGCTGAACAAGCCGGCTGAATAAAACTACTCGTAGGTGTATTCAATGCGGCCCACCAGCTTTTTTTCTTTGTCAAAACAGGTTTCCTTTATCTTCAGTCCCTTTTCATTGTAGGTGTATTTCCATATAAGATAGCTGGCACTGCCCATGGATACCTGTATCATCTGGCGTACCCTGCCAGTTGTATCAAATTCATATTGAAAATCAGGGATGAGTTTTTTTAATCCTGCATTGTACCTGACTATATCAGTCAGTTGGTTTTTTGTATCATAGTAATAATAATAGGTCTCAATATCGCGGTTTTTCCTTTTCCAGTGTTCTTCTGCAACCAATCCTTTCTCATCTGTAACTAATACAATAAAAAGGGTGTCCGTCCTGTTTTTGATCTTCAGCATTGATAGTGGCTGGCCGGATTCGGTATTGTTCCATTCATGTAACTCAGTAGAGCTACTCTTCAAAGCCGTATCAGTGGTAGTGAATAATAACTGGTTAATTTGCCCCTTTTCCGTATAACTATACGCTGTTTTCGTTTCTATACCATTACTGGTTAATTGAACTTTTTTGAGTTTGCCTGATTCATAGGTACTGTTGGTAAAGGATGTTTTGCCACCAGATAGTGAGGCGCTAAGGGTTATTCGCTTTCCATCAGGACTGATATCTTCTTCCAATGCGAAGCCTTCAGACAGGCTATTATCTGAATCAAAGCTGATGGCTTTTATTTTGTGTATTTTAGCTGAACGCAGCAATTTATATTGTTCATTGCTAAGCTGTGTGGAAACAATATCATTAAAAAAATACTGGGAATAGCCGTTGGAGAGAAAGACTACACAAAGAATGGACAGTAATATTCTCATTTGGAGTGGATATTTTTGTCAAATGTACAGGTACAGTTTTCAACAAACCAAAAACATCCTTCGTATAGTACTTGCCGCAATCATTTAGTTCTGTATTTTTAGTCAAACGTTAACAAATGTCACATTCACCACAGCGTACCCAAAAGGTCTGTTTACATTGTGGCGCTGCCATACAACAATTCCACCATATTTTCTTTATTTTCCCGGCCATGGCCATATAAACGCTTACTATGCAAAACACTTATGATAGCTTTTTAAGACTGGTTAAGATCATGGATGAACTGCGGGAACAATGCCCCTGGGATAAAAAACAAACCATTCATACACTTCGCACTCTAACGCTTGAAGAAACCTATGAGCTTACTGATGCGATAACGGATAATGACTGGAAAGGCATAAAAGAGGAATTGGGAGATTTATTATTGCATATACTTTTTTATGCAAGGATAGGAAAGGAAGAGGGGCGGTTTACCTTGAAAGAAGTGATGGATGGTATTAGTGAAAAGCTCATATTCAGGCACCCGCATATTTATGGGGATGTTACTGTTGCCGATGAAGAAGAAGTAAAACGGAACTGGGAAAAGTTGAAGATAAAAGAAGGAAAGAAATCTGTTCTTAGCGGCGTTCCTCCCTCACTTCCTGCTGTTGTAAAAGCAACCCGCATACAGGAAAAAGCAAAACAGGTTGGTTTTGAATGGGACAATAAAGAGGACGTGTGGAAAAAGGTAGAAGAGGAGATCAGTGAATTAAAAGAAGCCATCGAAATGGAGTCGAAAGAGAAAATTGATGAGGAATTTGGAGATGTTTTGTTCAGCCTGGTAAATTATGCACGGTTTTTGCAGGTAGATGCGGAAAGTGTTTTGGAAAAGACCAATAAAAAATTCATCTATCGCTTTCAACAGATGGAAACCATTGCCGCGGCCAGGGGAAAGAAACTGGAAAACCTGTCACTCACCGAAATGGATGATATCTGGAATGAAGTGAAAAAGCAAACCGCTCATACTTGATCAACGCATTTAAAAAAATTACGTATAAACATGGTTACCTCGTTATTACGGCCGCCTGGTTGTATACGCTCTCTTTTATTTTTGTCAACTACTGGAGCTATTATTCCTCGCCTCAAAAGGTAAAGAGCCAACTTGAAAACAGGCTGCACGGAATAGAAGGAAGCTTTAATGCTATTTTTGCTGATACCATAACGGTATCTTCTTTACTAAATTCACTCAATACAACCCCGTACCCGCTTAAGGATGACATAGGGCTTTTCATCTATCAGCAAACAACCGGCCAGGCTCACCCCGGGCTCCGCTATTGGAACACCAACCGGATATATTTTAACATCGATGACCTTGACCGCAAGGAGGGTAGTTACTTCTTGTCTTATCAGAATGGAGATTTTGAAATGATCAAAAAGACGATTCATCTGCAAAATCAGATTGTATCTGTTGTTGCTATGATACCCATACGCTGGTCTTATTTTATTCAGAACAAATACCTGCAGACCGATTTTGCCGGATTCAGCGGGTTAGATGAACAGTATGGGATCAGTAAGAATATCAGTGCACTGCCCATTAACAATACCAATGGGCAGGAATTGTTCCGCATAGAACTAAAACCCGGCAAATCATTTATTGCGTATGATGTGTTTACAGTGGTATTGAGGGTATTGGCCATCATTCTTTTACTGTTTTTTTTTCATGCTGTAGCATTGGAACTGGTTGGTCAATATCAATTCAAAACCGGTTTTCTTTTTTTACTGGGAGCCGTATTATTAATAAGATTGACCGCGTATTGGTTCCTGTTCCCCTTTGATTTCAGCAAATTGTCATTATTCGATCCATCGGTGTATGCTTCCAATTTTTTGCATCCTTCACTGGGAGATCTGTTGGTAAATACCATTCTGATGTATTGGCTGGTTAGTTTTTATCAATCCCATAACGACCATCGTGCCTGGTTCCCAAACCGGTTTCCACAAAAGCTGTATCAATACTTAGGTCTTTCTGTATTTACATTCACCTGTTTCTTTTTGGCGGGTATTATTATCAGCCTGGTACGTGATTCCAAAATATCATTTGATGTTACCAATTTTTTTAGTCTTACCATCTACAGTGTTATCAGTTTCGTAATACTTTGCCTGCTGGTACTTTCTTTTTTTCTGTTATCGCAGGTTCTGCTCGGGCAACTTATCAAAAACCGTATGCCATTGTTTCATCAATGTCTTGCCGTTGTTGCCAATGGATTTGTATTTCTGCTGATATTACCATCAACGGCAGATATTCCCGTGTATTTATCTGTGTTAATCTGGCTTGTAGCCTACCTGTGTTTATTGAACTTCAGAAAAAAGGATTTGGTTATTTCTTTATTGGGATCGTCTATCTTTATTTTCTGGGTGATGTTGTTTGCGATGACAATTGCTTTTCTGGTAATCTATGAAAACAGGAAAGTGGAATTTGCGCAAAGACGAACTATTGCGGAAAAACTGGCATTGCAGACGGATCCTTCGGGAGAGAACCTTTTAAATATTGCTGCCACTAATTTCAATGACCGTTTTCTGGCTGATAATTTCTTCAGGCTGGAAGGAAGTGAATATGCGAACAAATATTTTAAGGATAGCCTGATTAATCAGAATTTTTCCGGTTATCTCAATAAATATGATACCCGGATGTATACTTTTGATAGCCTGTTTCATCCGCTTTTCAATGAGGATTCCGTGAAGTACGCTGCATTGAAAACCATCCTGCTTAATCAGGCAAAACCTACGGGTATACCCGGTTTATTCAGTTATGAAAATCCGGGAGAGGGGTTCAGTTACCTGTACCAGAAAGAAATAAAGCAGGAAGATCATATTCTTGGCTATCTCTTCATAACAGTTAAATCGAAGCGCTACAAGAGTGAAGCTTTGTATCCTGAATTGTTTAACCAGGTGCAGGATATTGCGTCTGATCTGAATATGAATTATGCCTATGCTGTGTATAATAACGGACGGATCATCAACCACTTTAATACCTACGGTTTTCCATCCGTTTTATCTAAAGATCAGATACCGGCCTTTGAATTTTCACAAAAACAGGCAGGTAATTACAGTGAACTTTGGTTTAACAGTGGGAATAATAAGCAGGTAGTTGTTTTAAAACGGAATGCATGGTTAATGGAGTCTGTAACTTTATTCGCCTATTTCTTCTGTTCTTTTCTAATTATCATGTTATTGTTTCAGATGGGTGGTTTTATTGTAAAAACCCGCTTTGAATGGGCCGGACTCAGGCAAATGCTGCGACTGAATATCCGCTCTCGAATACAGGCTACCATCATATTTCTGAGCGTTTTCTCTTTTATTGTGATAGGAATAGCCACTATTTCGTTTTTTATACTTCGCTTTCAGCGAAATAATGAAGAGAGACTGTCAAAATCCATCCAGGTAATGGCTAATGAAGTGAATAATAAAATGAATTCACTCTCTGCATTTGATGATGTGCCGGATAATATTGGGGTTCGTTCTGGTCTTGAGCGTACCATCGCTGAAATATCTGACCTGCATAATGTTGATATCAACTATTATAACCTTAGTGGCAACCTGGTTATATCAACGCAACCCTATATCTATAACAAACACCTTCTGAGCGGGCTCATGGAGCCGCAGGCCTATTCTCAAATGCAGTCTGGACGCAGTATTCATTATTTGCAGTCAGAAACAGTGGGCTCACTCGGGTACCTGAGTATTTATGTTCCCTT
>CAYHTC010000052.1:0-12632 GCA_964359445.1 uncultured Sediminibacterium sp.
GTTCGCAATAATTGCCCATAGTTATAGGGTATATAAAAGAAAATGGCCCGATAAATCGGGGCCATTCAGGTATATCTTATCCTTCAGCGTTTTCAGATCCTTCCCTGGGTTTGAACTCAGGTTTTGGCATCAGGGCTTTACGGCTCAATTTAAATTTACCGGTTTTGGGATCTAATCCTACCAATTTCACTTTCACCATATCCCCTTCTTTGAACAGGCCTTCCATGGTTTCAAGTCGCTTCCAGCTTATTTCGCTGATATGCAATAAACCCTGTTTACCAGGCATGAATTCAACAAAAGCGCCGAATTCTTTGATGCCTTTTACGGGACCTTCATACACATCGCCTACTTCAGGTATGGCAGTAATCCCTTTTATCCAGGTTACAGCTTTATCAAGGCTTTCTTTAGAGGCAGAGAAAATACTTACTTCCCCTGTATTACCTACTTCCTCAATATTAACAGTAGCGCCTGTTTCTCTTTGAATTTCCTGGATTACTTTACCACCTGGTCCGATTACCGCGCCGATGAATTCCTTATCAATGATCAGTTTAACCATTCTTGGGGCATGTGGTTTTACTTCTGCTCTTGGCGCCGGCATACACTCGTACATGGCATCCAGAATGTGTAAACGTCCTTTTTTTGCCTGTTCCAGCGCTTCCATCATTACTTCCATACTCAAACCATCCACTTTGATATCCATCTGTACACCGCAAATACCATCCCTGGTGCCGGTTACTTTAAAGTCCATATCACCTAAATGATCTTCATCACCCAGAATATCGGTCAGGATAGCATATTTGCCATCCTCCCTGGTAATCAGGCCCATTGCCACACCACTCACGTGTTTTGGAAAAGGAACACCCGCATCCATCAGCGCCAGTGAACCGGCACAAACAGTAGCCATGGATGAAGAACCATTGCTTTCCAGGATATCACTTACAATACGAACAGTATAAGCATATTCGCTTCCAGGCATCATTTGTTTTAAGCTGCGCATGGCAAGGTTACCATGACCGATCTCTCTACGTCCGGCTCCCCTCATCATTTTAACTTCCCCCGTAGAAAAAGGAGGAAAATTATAATGCAGGATAAACTTGGTATATTCTGATTTTGCAGCAGATTCTACCAACAACTCATCTAATTTAGTTCCGAAAGTAACCGTTGTAAGTGATTGAGTTTCACCTCTTGTGAATAAAGCAGAACCGTGCGGTGTTGGCAGGGGTTCTACTTCCATGGCCAGCGGACGAACCTGATCAAGCTTACGGCCATCCAGCCGGATTCTGTCGTCAAGCATCATATTCCTTACCACTTCCCACTTCAGATCTTCATAATATTTTTTAGCCAGTTTCTTTTCCAGATCAGTGGCTTCTTCGCCCAAACTGGTAATCAATTCATCTTTCAGCGCGGTATAGGCTTCTGTACGCTCATTTTTAGAAGAACCTTTTTTAGAAATTTCATACACCCTGTCTTTGGCAAAAGCGTTTACTTTTTCAAGTATGGCTTCGTCCTCTGCGGGCTTTTTATAGTCTCTTTTGGTAGTAACCCCTTTCATGGTCCTTAATTCTGCCTGAGCCTTGATCTGCACACGAATCGCATTATGAGCCAGTTGTAAAGCCTTTACCAAATCGGCCTCGGCACATTCTTTGGCTTCACCTTCTACCATCATCAGGTTCTTTTCGGTAGCGGCGATCAGGAATTCCAGATCGGATGCCTTCAATTCAGAACGGGTTGGATTTACAATGAACTGTCCATTTACACGGGCAATTCTCACTTCACTGATAATCTCTTTGATAGGAATATCTGATACAGCCAAAGCCGCGGAAGCTGCGAGGCAGGCCAGTGAATCGGGTAAAACCTCGGCATCGCTTGATATCAGGCTCACTAAAACCTGTACATCGCATAAATAATCTTCAGGAAATAATGGACGCAATGCGCGGTCTATTAAACGGCTGGTCAGTATTTCATAGTCGTTCAGTCTGGCTTCTCTTTTAAAGAAAGAACCGGGCACACGACCGGCTGATGCAAATTTTTCCTGATAATCAACACTTAAAGGGAAGAAATCCTGTCCCTCTTTAGGATCTTTATTGGCTACTACGGTAGCTAAAATAACGCAATTGCCCTGGCGTACAGTAACGGCGCCGTCGGCCTGACGGGCTAATTTTCCGGTTTCGATGAACACCTGACGGCCTCCACCGAGGTCGAAATTCACACTATTTGGTTGTGATAACATACTCTCTTTTTATAATATGGGAAACGAATAACATAGTAAGGTAACTGAGGAAACCGTATCCCTGTTAAGGAATGTGAAGAAAAACAGGTACTGACAGAAATAACTATTCCCAACCGCTTTAAAACCGACAGTTGGGAATAGCATTTGTATCATACCGGAACAATTATTTTCTCAGACCCAATTTCTCAATCAGGGTACGGTAAACCTGGAGGTTGTGTTTCTGCAGATAAGTTAGTAAACGTTTACGCTGACCAACCAATTGCATTAACCCACGCTGGGTAGAATGATCATGTTTGTTTGCTTGCAAATGCTTGGAAATCTCGGCAATACGCACAGTTAATAAGGCAACCTGGCCTTCAATAGAGCCTGTGTTAGTGGCTTTTCCACTAAATTCAGCAAAAATGTTTGCTTTTTTTTCAATTGTTAAATAAGGCATTTCAAAATGTTTAAAAGACTCCTGAATGTTTTCTTCTGTTTTTTTATCGGGTGCAAAAGTAGGGATAATAATGGGAAAAACAGTATTTTCTTCCGGTTTTTATGGCTGATTTTCCGTTAAAAACCAGGGGCTGAAAACTGAAAAGGCAGTAATAGCCAAGAATTACCTGATGAAATGCAGCGGGCAAATCATTTATTTGTCTATTGTTGTAAGATACGTCTTTGCTCACACTTTAAACCGGTCACCGCTACGCATGTTTGGTGTTACGATACTTGGCAATAATTCAGCTATTCCTGCGTACGACAGGCATCCCACTGCCCAGGTGGTTACCTTAAACGATCAGCTATTCCTGATTGATTGTGGTGAAGGAACGCAGATACAGATGGCCAGATATAAAATCAGAAGAAGTAAAATCCACCATATTCTCATTTCACACCTTCATGGCGACCATTATTTTGGGTTGATAGGTCTGCTTACCAGCATGGGGTTACTGGGCAGGGAACAGGAATTGCATATTTACGGGCCGGCTGTGCTGGAAACCATCATTAACCTTCAGTTGGAAGTGGCTGCCACTACCCTCCCTTTTGCATTGGTATTTCATCCATTGGGGAAAGATGGTATCATCATTGATAATCCAAAATTCATGGTTGAGTGTTTTGCTACCCGGCACCGGATTCCCTGCTGGGGTTTTATCATACGCGAAAAAAAGAAGCCCCGTAAAATTGATAAGGAAAAAATACTGGCATTTGGTATCCCGGCTACTTTTTATGAACGATTGAAGGAGGGGGAAGATTATGAAACAAAACAGGGAGAGGTCATCAAGAATGAGTTGGTAACAATTCCGAATAAGCTTCCGAGGAGTTATGCGTTTTGTGCGGATACTGTTTTTGATGAAAGCATCGCGGAAAAGACCAGAAAAGTAAACGTTCTCTATCATGAAACCACTTACCTGAAAACGCTGGCAGACAGGGCCCAATCGCGTTTTCATGCTACTACCGAGCAGGCGGCTATCATAGCGGTTAAAGCAGGAACAGAGCGATTATTGATTGGCCATTTCAGCAGCAAATATGAAAACCTGCATGATTTTCTATCAGAAACGCAGGCAGTATTCCCCAATACAGAACTGGCAGTGGAAGGTGTTACTTTTATAATGTAAACTACTCATTCATCAGGATATAAAAAAAGCCGGACTTTATCCGGTCCGGCCCGTTAAATTTTTTGAATGGTATTAATCTAATATTTCTACATCTTTCGGGTATTTACCCCTATTGAATACAAACTTATTTTCAGCAATCATTGCATTCAGGTTCAGGTTAGCGATTTTAACTTCGGTAGTGTTATTGCTTTTATCAAGTATTCTTGCCCTGGCAAAGGTAGATTTGGCCTTGTTGATGAACAGGTTCACTTTCTGAAAATTTTTCCTGTTATCAATGGGTTTCATTTCAATTTCATTGAAACTGCCTTTGGAAGGAAGTAATTTGTAGGTAAAGTCCTTATCATAGGTACCCGACAGTAATTTTTGCAGACTAAGGGTTTGACTACTTTCTGCGAGTGCAGATTTGGTGATGGTTTTTTCTCCATCAAAGCGATACACATTTATGCCATCGCAAATGATTTCGGTTTTACCCTGTTTGAGCAGGTATTTATCCCCTTTCATCTGCAGAGAAATAGTCTGGCTGCCGTTGGGTTTCCCCTTGCTGTTAAAAGAAGTAAGTATACAACTGGCAGTGATCCCTTTAGATGCTTTCACTTTGTTTCCTACGGCTTCCAGCACTTTTTTAGCCGCGGGATCATTTTGAGAAAACACAGGTACATAACTTATTAATATGGATAGAAGGCAGGCATAAAATTTCTTCATCAGGCTGTGATTATTGGGCGCAAATATAGGACTTCGCTTTTTGTAAGACCTTTTTGAGCGTAATAAAGTTTAAATGGTACCCGATGATCAAGCCAATAAATCCAGAAATGCCTGGAGTTCCATATCGGTTTTAAAAACTACTTCGCGGGCCTTGCTGCCCTGGTTTGGGCCTACCACACCTGCTGCTTCCAACTGGTCCATTAATCTTCCGGCACGGTTATAACCCAGTTTCATTCTGCGTTGTATCAGAGAGGTTGATCCCATCTGGCTTTGAACAATAAGACGGGCGGCATCCTCAAAAAGAGGATCGCGATCGCCGGAATCAAAGTCCCTGCCCTCCAGATCTTTTTCATCCACATATTCAGGCAACAGAAATGCCTGCGGGTATCCGCGCTGGTCGCCAATGAATTCACATACTCTTTCTACTTCGGGTGTATCTACAAACGCGCATTGCAAACGGGTGATCTCTCCATTATAGCTAACCAGCATATCTCCTTTTCCAATCAGTTGTTCAGCGCCACCGGCATCTAAAATAGTACGGCTATCAATTTTACTGGAAACTTTAAACCCGATACGTGCGGGGAAGTTGGCCTTAATGGTTCCGGTTATAATATTTACCGATGGACGTTGGGTAGCAATGATAAGGTGTATACCAATAGCACGGGCTAATTGAGCTAAGCGCGCAATAGGCATTTCTACTTCTTTACCGGCAGTAATAATCAGGTCGGCAAACTCATCCACCACCAATACAATAAAGGGTAAATACTGGTGTCCTTTTTCCGGGTTGAGTTTGCGGGAAGTGAATTTTTCATTGTACTCTTTGATATTACGGCAGTGGGCTTCTTTGAGGAGATCGTAACGGTTATCCATTTCAATGCAAAGTGCATTGAGGGTATGAACCACTTTTTTGGTATCGGTAATGATGGACTCTTCTTCGCCGGGTAATTTGGCAAGAAAATGTTTTTCTATCCTGCGATACAAACTCAGTTCCACTTTTTTAGGATCTACCAGTACGAATTTGAGTTGGGAGGGATGTTTTTTATATAAGAGAGAAACGAGTATCGCATTCAATCCTACAGATTTACCCTGCCCTGTGGCGCCTGCCATTAAGAGGTGGGGCATATTGGCCAGATCAACAATGAAGTTTTCATTATCAATCTTTTTGCCAATGGCGATAGGAAGTGAGAAGTTATTGTTTTGAAATTTTTCTGAAGCCAGCAGAGTTCGCATACTTACCACCGATTTACGAACATTCGGCACTTCAATACCAATGGTTCCTTTGCCGGGTATAGGAGCGATAATACGGATGCCGAGAGCTGCCAGACTGAGCGCGATATCATCTTCCAGATTTTTGATACGGCTGATACGTACACCCGGCGCCGGAACAATTTCATAGAGGGTTACCGTAGGCCCAACCGTTGCAGCAATTCGCTGTATAGCTATATCATAATTCTTAAGTGTTGCGATGATCTGGTTCTTATGGGTTTCCAGTTCCTGGGGATCGTGAACAATTTTTTCACTGCCATGTGTTTCGAGCAGATCCAGTGTTGGGTATTTATAATCTTTCAGATCAAGCGTTGCATCGTATTTTGTAGTGAGTTTACCGGCAGCAGCATGCAATACATCTGTTTCGGGAAGTTCTTTTATTTCAAGTTCCGGATCAGGATGGTTTGTTTTTGATGGGGCCCGGACATTGGCGGTCTGCGAAAAATTTTCTTCCGGTGTTGTTTCAACCGCGGCATCCAGCTCATCTTCTTTTTCTACAACGCCAAAATCATTCATAGGGTTAGCAGCATCAGAACCATGAGGCATAATAACCACTACCCCTTTGCCATCATGTTTCATGGTATTCAAACTCACAGGTTCTTCAGGCTCTTGTTCTATCATAGGGGTTATTCCCATTGCATCTTCTCCCTCTTCATTCCACTCTTTCTTAACCGGCATTTCATCATCTTCCGTGAGGGATACTATTTCGTTGTTATTTTTTTTCTGACTGCCGGCTGTCCATACTGGCCATTTAAAAATGGGATTAAAGCGCCAGATGATATAACTGAATAGAGCCAGAAATATGATAGCGCCCGTACCCATCTTACCCACCCATTTTACCAGCCATTCCGATGATAGTTCACCAACGGCGCCACCCCAGGAAAAACTGAAACCAGTTGTAGTAAATGAAAGCGTGGTACTCAACACTACCAGGCCTATTATTACATACCTGAGATTACGAAACAGGCTAAATATTTTTTTACCGAAAAGCAGGTTCATTCCCAGCACAAAGAAAAAAGTACAGAACAGGAATGAGGCAATGCCAAAGCCCTTATAGATAAGGGTATGCGCCACATAAGCGCCCAATACCCCAAGCAGATTGGTTACTTTTACGTCATCAGTAGCAAATATTTTAATACCAAACCGGTACACTTTATCCTGGTCTTCCTGCCAGGTAAATAAATAAGAGGTGAGGGATACAAAAAGGAAGGCTGTAACCAACAGGCTTACCGCACCGGCTATTTTAGTGGTACGTTCATCTTTCACTACTTCCGTAACAGTTACCTGTGCTTCTTTATCAGGTGTTAGTATTTCCGGATCCGGCGGAGGTGGCGTTTTCTTTTTGAGACTGTTGGCCATAGAAACAAATATAAGCTAAGCGATAAAGCGGATGTAGCTACGGGGGGGTATGTGCAAAACTGATAAAGGGCAGAACAGTTTTCCACTTATGCAGCTTTGCCCTGCCTGATACCAAGGGCAAGTAGTATCCAGCCGGCAATAAAAAAAACACCACCCATGGGTGTAATGGCACCGAGCCAGGCTGCAATCAAAAGAAATCTTTTATCCATGTTGTTTAATGATTTTAGCGAACCCGGCATCGCTGATGGCATCGCCCTGCAAATGACAGGTTGCCTGTTTGTAAAAGGGAGATCGTTCTTTTAATTTATTGGCCAGGAATACTTCGAGTTCCTCATCAGATAAATGTTTAATTAAGGGGCGATGGTCTTTTTCCGGTTGCAGGCGTTCTGCCAATAACTCAATAGGTTCATCAATCCACACAGTAATACCCTGCTGATTCATCCATGCCATGTTATCATTAAAACAGGGTGTTCCGCCACCTGTGGCTAATACAAAAGATTTTTTCTCGCCAAACCATCTCAATATTTTCGCTTCCGATTTTCTAAAATAATCTTCCCCATCCGCCGCAAATATTTCGGCGATGGTTTTTTCTTCCTGCGATTCAATCAGAAAATCAAGATCATACCCTCCCAGTTTTAATTTTTTGGAAAGTTTTTCTGTCCAGTAGCTTTTACCGGAGCCCATCATGCCTATGAGGAAGAGTTTCATATTGGATAATTAATAATTGGTGACCCTCTTTGTAATTATTAATTTTTAGTTTATTTAAACGCATTCAATCCTGTTACATCCATTCCTGTAATCAGCAAATGAATATCATGGGTTCCTTCGTAGGTGATTACACTTTCGAGGTTCATCATGTGACGCATGATACTGTATTCTCCGGTGATGCCCATACCGCCGAGCATTTGGCGTGCATCGCGGGCAATATTGGCGGCTATTTCGCAACTGTTTCTTTTAGCCATACTTATCTGTTGGGGGTTGGCTTTGCCTTCACTCATCAATACACCCAGGCGCCAAACAAGTAATTGCCCTTTGGTAATTTCTGTGATCATTTCGGCCAATTTTTTCTGTTGCAACTGAAACCCGCCAATAGGCCGGTCGAATTGTATCCGTTCCTTACTGTAACATAAGGCGGTATCATAACAATCCATAGCTGCACCCAATGCGCCCCAGGCAATGCCATAGCGGGCTTTGGATAAGCAGCCCAATGGCCCCTTTAATCCTTTTACATTCGGGAGAATATTTTCTTTGGGAACTTTTACATTATCAAAAACCAATTCACCCGTAGCACTGGCACGCAGGCTCCATTTGCCATGTGTGGTGGGCGTTGAGAATCCTTCCATTCCTCTTTCTACAATCATACCCTGTATCTCACCCTGTTCATTACGGGCCCATACAACAGCGACCTGGGCAAAAGGCGCATTGCTGATCCACATTTTGGCGCCATTCAGTATCACATGATCACCGGCATCTTTTATATTGGTGAGCATGCCGGCAGGATTACTTCCATGGTTGGGTTCCGTTAAGCCAAAGCAACCCAGCCATTCACCACTGGCCAGTTTAGGTAAATATTTATTTCGCTGCGCTTCATTTCCATATGCATAAATTGGGAACATTACCAGGCTACCCTGCACACTGGCTGTACTGCGTACACCGCTATCACCACGTTCCAGTTCCTGCATCATCAGTCCGTAGCTGATGTAGTCCAATCCGCCACCGCCATATTGTTCAGGTATTGTTGGGCCAAAACAGCCCAATTCGCCTAATTGCTTTACAATCTGCACAGGAAATTCTGCCCGTTGCGCATAATCCTCAATAATGGGTGAAATTTCTTTCTTCACATAAGTACGCACTGTTTCGCGAATGAGCTTATGCTCTTCAGTCAGGAGTTCGTCTAATTGGTAGTAATCGGGGGATTGGAATAGATCTGGTCTGGAAGACATATGATGAGTTTGGAGTCTGGAGTTTTGACTTTTTTTTTGTGAAATTAAAGATAAGCGGTGAGTTACGGGCTTTTTGTTTGGGGTGTTTCTTTATTAATTTCTTCGATATCAATCTTTCTTTCGGTTTTATCACCCATCAAATATGCCGTAAAATAATCGGCCATTCGCCAGAAAAAATATTCAGCCATATCACCATACCCATGCCGCTGCCCCGGAAGGATGAGCAGGTCGAAACGCTTATTGGCTTTGATCAGTGCATTGGCCAACCTGATGGTTCCGGCAGGGTGTACGTTGTTATCTATATCACCGGTAGACAATAGCAGGTGTCCCTTCAGGTTTTTTACCAGGTCCTGATTTTTTTCAATATTATATACAAAACCCGTATCACCTTTTTCACCAATTACTTCTTTCACGCCATGATGCTGTTCACTCCACCAGCGATTGTAAACGGAGTTGTCGTGATTGCCGGAAGAAGAAACAGCTACTTTAAAAAAATCGGGATATACCAGCATGGCAGCAGTACTCATAAATCCACCACCGGAATGGCCATGAATGCCCACCCTGTTGATGTCTATATACGGGTAACGGTCCGCCAGTTGTTCCGCACATGCTTTTTTATCGGCCAGGCCATAATCACGCAGGTTGCCGTATCCATAATTATGGTACCATTTACTGCGTGAGGGATGTCCGCCACGGTTACCCATGGTAATTACAACAAACCCTAATTGAGAAAGGCGGTCTGTTCTGTCCATTCCGCGGCTGAATGCTTTGTTCACCGCTTCTGTTTGCGGGCCGGGATATACATATTCGATTACCGGATATTTTTTAGCGGAATCAAAATCAAATGGTTTGTACATAACACCATAGATATCAGTAATGCCATCATCGGCTTTCACTTTAAATACCTGTGGAAATTTATAGCCGGCAGTAAATAGTGAACTCAGATCAGCCGTTTCAATATCCATGATTTTTCTGCCATCTGCCGCATACAGTGTTGATTTAGGAACGGTGTTTATGCGTGAATAGTTGTCTACAAAAAAACTTTTACCATCATTTAATATCATCGCGTGTTCAAACTCACCGGGGTTGAGTAATTTTAATCCGCTACCATCAAAATTTACTTTGTAGGCGTGCAGGTAATAGGGGTCCTCGCCGGTTTCCTTTCCATTTGCAGAGAAATACAGTATCCTTTTAGCCTCATCAATACCCAAAATATTTTCAACATGATAGGTACCGGATGTGATCTGGTTTTTCAGTTTACCATTCTCATCATAGAGATAAAAATGCGCGTACCCATCGCGTTCACTCCACTGAATTAATTCTTTCCCATCATTCACCAATCCCAGTCTCCTGGTTTCAATATAGGTATTGAAACGTTCTTCAATTAAGGTTTTGATGGAGCCAGTTACAATGTCAGCTACACATATATCTACTTTCTTCCTATCGCGGCTGGTACGGGTAAAATAGAATTTATCATTGGTTCCTAACCATTGTAACGGTCTGAAATCATCATCACGGGTGTTCAGTTTGCCCGGTTCGGCCCAAACTGAAATATCCTGGTCTTTAAACAATGACAGATTCAGTTCCTTACCGGTTTGCGAAGGGATATTAAAAAGATACAAATGATCTGCCGGCGATTCTTTTTCACCCGGCATCCAGTATTTATAGGTTTCCAGGGTTGGGCGCGGATTGGCAATGCTATTAATTACCCATAGGTCATTTACTTTCCGGTTATCCGTTCTTCCCAAAACAAAATGCCTGGAATCGGCCGACCAATAGGCGAAAACCGTCTTGCGTTTATGTTTATTTTTTTCCTTGTCAACATTATTATCGCCGGTGCCGGATAAATTACCTTCAGAGAAATAACTAAAGTTCTCAAGACCATCCGTTGTTAATGCGTGATCAACGATGGTGGAATCATCTTCATTCTTTAAGGCTTTTTCATAATTATCCTTATCCATCCAATACAGATTGAAATCCCTGCCAAACAGTACAATATTTCCATCTGGTGATATGGATGCCCAAACTGGTTTTCTTTTGGGTTTCTTAAAATCAGTAAGTTCTATGAGCTCCCCTGTCAGAAGATTATATTCAAAGAAGAAAGTCTTTTTCTCTTTTACCGGAGGAGTAATTTTTTTTGTGGCCGTATCTTTTTTCTCCATTTCCTTTGTGCTCTTCACTTCAAACTGAATCCAGTTTTCATCTTTGATGAAACGCATACTATCCAGCCCCAGGTGTTGCGCATCAAAAGGATCCTGAACCAGTCGCGTAATTTTTGCAGCCAGGTCAGCATTATCAAACAGTAGTTTCTTCTCCCCCTTTACCGGATCAACGATATACCATTTTTTACCTTCTGTAGTCTCGTACATGTACCAAAACCTATCGCTCTTTTTCAGCCAATGCGGATCAACACTGGTGGTAAAAATGAGTTTCTCCAGTTTTTTGGGAGAGAAGCGTGCGGCCAGGGCATAATTGGCTTTGGTTATGGGTTCATTCTGTGCGGATGACAGGAATGAAAAGAAAGTAAATAACAGGATAAGCTGAATACCTCTCATAACAGATGGTTTATGGTTTTGGAAGCGATGAAAGTAGTGTAAACTGACTGAAATAAAAAGCCATCCATCCACTTACAAATAAGTGGCCATTTCAGACTGGTAAGCCATTGCGGCTAACTTTGCCTTTTCTGCAAAATCTTCGCCCCCACCTGCGAAGATGATGGCGCGACTGGCATTTACGAGTAAGCCATAGTCTTTCGTCAACCCATATTTTGATACATCTTTCAAACTTCCACCCTGGGCCCCCACGCCCGGAACCAATAAGAAATGATCCGGAACAAAGGAACGGATATGAACAAAATCGCAGGCCCTGGTAGCGCCTACCACAAACATAAGATTGGAAGTTGTGCCCCATGTAGCTACTTTTTCAAGGACGGTTTCGTACAAACGTTTTTCTGTGATGCCATGTACGAATGACAATTGCTGAAAATCATCGCTTCCCGCATTAGAGGTAAGGCCCAGAACAATGGTCCACTTATCTTCATATTCCAGAAAAGGGCGTACACTATCTTCACCCATATAAGGAGCAACTGTAACCGCATCAAATGGCATTACTTCAAAGAAGGCTTTTGCATATTGGGAGGAAGTATTCCCGATATCCCCACGCTTGGCATCTGCAATTTTAAAATGGGTATCCGGAATGTACTGCGCTGTTTTTTCCATAGCCTCCCACCCTTTCAATCCCTGCGATTCATAAAAAGCGGTATTGATTTTATAACTTACGCAGTAGTCTTTGGTAGTATCAATAATTGCTTTATTGAATTCAAATATGGCATCAGGATGTGATTGCAGGTGTTCAGGTAATTTGGAAACATCCGTATCAAGGCCAATGCAGAGATAACTTTTCTTCTCTTTTATCAGTTGAACAAGTTTGCTGCGTGTCATAGCATAAAGTTATGTAAGATGGAAGGTATTAGTAACTATACACAAGGTAGCCCCATGCACCTATACTAAAGCTTTTACCCGGCTCCATCTTTTCTTTTTT
>CAYHTC010000053.1:0-12595 GCA_964359445.1 uncultured Sediminibacterium sp.
AATAAGGTAATTTGCCTTCGCGATACCTGTCCGGACAGAAATCACATTTTCCAACAGTTCCTCTTTTTTGTGGCACACTGGTTTCAGGAGAATAAGGCTGTTCCGTACCAGGCACTTCTTTATAGTCTGATTCCTGCCAGTTAAATACCCTGGATGAATAAGGACAGGCCGCCATACAAAACCGGCAACCAATGCAGCGTTCGCTGTCAATTAAAACAATTCCGTCTTTGCGTTTTAATGTGGCATCAACCGGACAAACTTTTACACAAGGCGGTTCATCACAATGCATACAGTTAGTGGGTTGCCAGTACGGAGCTGTATGTTCAGATTCCTGTAAGGGATATACTTTCAACCAGTTTTGTTCTGAATGAACATGGTGCATATGGTTGCAGGCTTCCTGGCATTTACGCAGATTTTTACACCTGGCCAGATCTATCACCATTACAAATTTTTTGCCTTCAATGCCAATCCTTGATTCATCAATTGAAACCGGAGGTATTTCAGGCACCGGTTTTAAAAATGCTTTATCTACCTCAATGATTTCTCCATCAACAGAAAGTAGTTTTACTTTTTCTCCGGACGCTTTTATACTTTCTTCCACACCCGCTGTAAATGGATCTTTCTTGGTGGAGCAGCCCACGGCAACGCTTGCAAGCAAACCAGCCGTAATAAACTCCCGTCGTGATTTTGTATCTTTATTTTCCATTTCGTATAAAAATTAAATGATCTGTGAATCAGGCCTTTATCCAATTATGCACCCCATCATCGGATATTTTGGTTTTTGCTGATGGAAGTTTTGAAATATCAACTTCTACAAGTTTGCCATCCTCTGTTAACATTTTAACTGTTTCCACTTTAGTTGTTTCTTTTTTCCCCGCATTACTGCCAGAGAAAAATCTAAAAAAGGTAAATGAGGAAAACGCGGCAGCGCCCCATAAAAGGAACTTTTTCCGGGATGATATTGATTGTTTTTGTTCCATAAACTGATTTCTATTTGAATAATAACACAAATTAGCGCCATACTTTGCGTGAAAAAATGATCATACTCATCAGGGGGTATGATTAATGTCATATATATTTGGGCAGTACAACAAAAAAACCGGTTTGTAATAATACAAACCGGTTCTTAATTTTACAACACCAACTGCTATTTTTTAAGCGTTCTCATAAAATTTACCAGGTTCCATCTGTCGTCTGCATCAGGTAATTTCTTTTTAAAACTTGGCATATCTTCTCTGCCTTCTGATAATTTATAAAATAAGGATCCGTCAGTCTGTGCCTGAAAATCGGCAGTTGAAAAATCACCGGGTTCTGTTTTCAGTTGAGCCGCTTTTGAGCCGTCACCTAATCCTTTACCACCATGACATGATTTGCAATGTGTATTCCATAAAGTTTTGCCTTCCGCCAATGTTGCAGGATCACTTGCTACTGTACTTTTCAATTTCCTGCTAGCCTCCGGCACCGGCCATGGCTTAACCTGCTGCTCACTAAATACTGTAAAACTAACTGCAACAGAACCGATAACTACGGTAGCCAATAAAACTGTTTTTCTCATTTATATTAATTTTTGTTGATGTCATAAAGGTATAAAAAAATGATTGCTTTCTTAGAAATTCCATAACCTGGTAATGTTAAAACCAATTACAAATTGTCCTTTTGTAAAATCATTCTGATTGAACAAATTGTTGTTCTGCGGTAAGATGCTACTATAATTGCCGGCAAATACTTCAAATGCGTGACCACTCGAATTCATTTCCAGTCCAAAACTGATATTAGGATGAGGGTTACCAATTGAATGCTGCGTAAGCGGCTGATCATAATTTACAACAATAGCGGTTTTAGGTGATATTTTATACCGGCCTGAGAATGCGATGGCAAAATGATCGTTACTTAATTTAGACACCACTTTGCCGGAAGCATCCAAATACCCTTCCAGGTTATTAAAGTGTGATAAACTCGGGCTAACCTGCAGAGAGAATTTGTCAGAAACTTTCCTTGCAATGATAAGCTGATTAAAGTAACTGAAACGGTCGGAAGTACTTACAAACAAGGTAGTATTGTCTTTTATCCTGGTATCCATCAAAGCATTTCCATAATAAGTAATACTCACAGGTATTTTACCGTCTTTGGTTTGTTTTAGTAAAGCATATTTCAGATTGAAGTCAACCTGCATTCTGTCGTTTATTGCACCAAATCCAAGCTGCAGGTCATTCAATAATGAGTAGCTAAATCCAAGCCGGGTATTCGCTGTTGCGAAAATACCAAACAAATCCCTGATTCCATTATCTGTAGTACCAAACCTGTGTTGAATATCAAATTCAAAAGTTCCTTTTATGGGCACCATTACCGTTTGGTTATCTAAAATAAAGTTTCCTTCAAAGGTATTTTTTACAAAAGATTTCTTTTTTACAACAGGATCCGGGGCTTTTGCATCCTGTGCCGCTACATTACCCATTCCACCGCAGAGTACAATCAATAAGCATACCCTGGCAAAACCGGAAATTGATGAGGAAAAACTATTTTGTTTTTTCATGAGTTGTTTTTTTAATTGTTTTTAGCGCCCTGTTTAATCCAGGCAAGCATTAAAGCATTAAGATTTGATGGATTGTTTGCACTGCCAAGAGGCATGGCCGGCGTGCGTTTTCCGGTTATCCATAAATAGATTTCGCTCTCTGTGGGTGCGCCTTTGTTAATATAGTTTCCATTTACCATCGCATTGTAGGCAGTTGCCTCAGACAGGTTTGGGGCAATGCTTCCGCTATGGCACCCGCTTCCGGCACAGCTTTTTGTTATTATCGGAACAATCGTTTTAGAAAAGCTTACAATGCCTGTTACCGCGGGAGAATTATCTATAACTACCGTTGTAGTTTTGGAACAACCCAGCATGGTAAGTATAAAAATGATTACTCCTAAAGATTGTATTCCAACTATTTTCTTTGACATGATCTTCGTTTTTAAAAATTATTGAAAGAACAGCCAAATACTATTTCTTAAAGGTTAATAACAGATTCGGTTTAATAGAGTGTGCAATTTGTGCATTTTCAAAAATCGCGAAACCAAAATACTGATCTGCCAATGAAGAAAAATCTACATCATATATGGCATCAGCGGTTTTTAAAGCTCTTGTGAATTCAAGTATCCAGCCTGAACCGGTATAAGTAGACTTGCAGATAATATCTCCCCTGCTGCCTGTATAGGAACCAATAGTAAGGCCGGGAATAGCTTTTGCGCCAACCCCGGTACCCACTCTCTGATAATCAGTACCAACATTGGGGTCAATTGTTGTGGCATCACTTAAGGTAAGTACCCCTGTTGCTGATACACCAGTAACTGTTTTGGCTGTGCCGGCAGTTATTTCAGAATTTAGAATCCATCCATAATTAGATTTAGCAGGAATCACATACTTAGGAACAGAAACTGTAACGGCTGGTGAAGATCCGTTAATAATAAGACTTTGTACATTATTTTTATATACATCGTCCCCGGGATCGCCTTGTCTTCCATTAGGATATTTATTAATCTGGTTTTGGTCCTCAAATTGAAAACCGCCATTTGTTCCTCCTCTTACTGATTTCCAGTGCCACATATCAATTTTTTCAGTAACGTAGTTGGTAAAGTGGCGGCTCGAACCATCAACAGCCGGTAATCCTGTATGGCAGGATTTATAACAAGTGGCATTATTCCAGCCCGAAACGGAATTATTAATATTCCACAGCATAGCCACTTTATCTTCATAAAACGCCGGTCTTGTGATAGCTCCTTTTGTACTGAATGTGGGAGCGCCGCTTTCCTGGGCCCATAGTTGGGTAGCGGGATCAAAATACCAGGGCAGACGGGTTAATGATTGGGTTGGATCCACCCACTCTGCCAGGAAATAAATATTTGTGGCATCATAAGCGGAACGCAATGTAACAGTAGGTATAATATTACCGGTATACCCCCTGAAAACATCACCGGTCACTTCCGGCACCGCCGTGCTAAACTGAAGTTTAGGTAAGTTCTCCCACATGCCGTCTATTACACCATCAATAGTTGGGGCGGTAGTTACTTTTACAGAAACAAGTTCGGTTTCATTATTGGCGGCCGGTTCTCCAACAATTAAAACCCGGTCATTCTTTGTACAACTTATCGCATAGCCCAACAGGAGAACTATAATGGTAATTACTAAAAACGATTTTGATTGTAGCAGTTTCATATATTGAAGTTTAGCTGAGTAATTAATTGGTTTACTTAATGATTACAAATTTTTATCATTCCGCTCACATTAAGCATGACAATCATCATTATAAAATATGATTTTAATCATGATTTAGTATACTATCGACAATCATAAATGTTTCTTTTTAAATTAATAAAGTCGTATTACCTGGAAAACCGACTGTAACAAGCCACTCATTTCTCCTGAAGTACCGGTATTAATAATGAAACAATGAGTGATATAACTATTGGCAGGAATTGTATAAAGCGGCGGAATCTTATTTTTTTGCCGGGATGAATTGTTTTGTGTAAACAATACACCTGATTGTTTTACAAAAATGGTATAGAAATACTCGTTAGAAAAGGATGAAATAAGTGGTTGCTGAAAGTATTTCTACGCTACCCATCCTACGGTAACCTTCCTATTTTAGCAATTGTTTAAACCCGCATTCAAATTCAATCAGATGATTGCAGAAGCCAAAATTTGTCTTAGCTGTAACCGTGTGTTCCATGGTCGTGCAGATAAAAAATTCTGCAACGACTACTGCCGCAATACCCATAATAACCACCTGAACAGTGATGGTAATAACTATGTACGAAACATCAACCATTGCCTGCGCAGGAACCGGCGTATTTTAGCAGGCTTACTGCCCCTGCCGCATTCCACCATTGCCAAATGCTCCAAACAAAAACTGCACAGCAAAGGGTTTGCATTCAGTTATTTTACGCATACACAAAGAAATAAGAAAGGAAACACGGTGCATTATTGTTATGAATACGGGTACCTGGTTCTGACTGATGAGAGGGTGATGATCGTGCGGAAGAAGACTAATACCTGATCTTCACCTTCACCACTCCTGCCCCAACCATATCAATCTTCTTTGCCGCTGCCCTGGTAAGATCAATAATTCGTCCGGCTACAAAAGGGCCCCGGTCGTTGATGCGTACTTTAACCGTTTTACCATTGGTGAGATTGGTCACTTTTACTTTAGTATTGAAAGGAAGTTTCTTATGTGCAGCCGTATATGCCGATGATTTAAATATTTCTCCGTTGGCGGTTTTTTTGCCGTTATACGATTCGGCATAAAAAGATGCTAACCCTGTTTCTGATCCACTTCGTTCTTTCGCGGAAGCAGGTATTGATCTGCGGTGGCAGGAACTTACCAGGATGAGTACCAAAAAAAAGGGAATGATTGGTTTCATTGCGGAACAAATCTATCAGATACCCTTAGCAAGGGCATTATCTTATTTTCAACAATATCAGATTATTGTTAATAAGCCGGTACATTTTTAAACAAACGGCGCTTTCACCACTTTAGCTTTTACAAGGGTATTGCGGATGTCGATATAAATCTCACTGTCAACCGAAGCATGTCCTGCTGCCACATAGCCAAGACCGATGGCCTTACCTAATGACGGGCCCTGGGTACCGCTGGTTACTTTACCAATCGTATTTCCCAGTTCATCTTTGATGAGGTAATCATGACGGGGAATACCGCGGCCTATCATTTCAAAACCCACCAGCTTGCGGGTAACGCCGGCGGCTTTTTGTTTTTCGAGTATTTCCCTGGCGGTAAAATCTTTGGTGAACCTGGTTATCCATCCAAGCCCTCCTTCTAATGGCGAAGTGGTATCATCAATATCATTTCCATATAAACAATAGCCCATTTCTAAACGGAGTGTATCTCTTGCACCGAGGCCGATCGGTTTTAAGCCATGTAGCGTACCCACTTCAAAAATGGCATCCCATATTTTATCGGCTGCCCCATCTGTATCTTCAAAATAAATTTCCACCCCGCCTGAGCCTGTATAGCCGGTGGCGCTTATTATCACATTATCCACCCCTGCAAATGTTCCTTTGGTGAATGTGTAGTATTTCAGGTTCATGATATCCTTATCCACCAGCGGTTGCAGAATCTTGCAGGCATTGGGCCCCTGTATGGCCAGCAAACAGGTTTTATCGCTGATGTTATGCATATCAACACCCCTGGTATTATACCTGCTTATCCAGTTCCAGTCTTTCTCAATATTGGAAGCATTTACCACCAGCATATATACTTTGTTGAATTCAATGCAATACACAATCAGGTCATCCACAATACCACCCTGTTCATTGGGCAGGCAACTGTACTGGGCCTGGCCATCGGTTATTTTAGAGGCATCATTTGATGTTACCCGTTGAATAAGATCAAGGGCATTCTCACCTTTCAATATGAATTCGCCCATATGACTCACATCAAAAATGCCCGCGTTATTGCGCACCGAAGCATGTTCATCATTGATACCGCTATAACTGATGGGCATATTATAACCGGCAAACTCAGCCATTTTTGCACCGAGTGCAATGTGTTTCCGGGTAAAGGGGGTGTTTTTCATTCTTCAGGTTGATTTGTGCCCGCAAAAATAAGTGAAGCAATGGGTTGTAAAAATAAAAAAGGGAAGAACCCCATCCTGAGAACAGTACAGGGTTCTTGTTTCCCAACTTCAACCAGGTTTATACTATCATTTGCATAAATGCGATCCTGGACGTTTCTACGGAAGGTCTGGTTTCTTCAGCAGCGACTGCTTTCTTCGTTTCTTTTCCTTTCATCAGTTTGGGTGCATGGATATAGGAAACTGATTTTTTGTACTGATACTTTGTACTATCAACAGGTTTATCCAGTTCTTTTTTCAACTCTTCGGCTTCTTTCCACTTTTTATCATACTCTTTCTGCAGTTCTTCTTTGCTTTTCTTATATTGTTCGATGGCATTATTCTGATTATCATCGTTCCCGTAGTCATTTGAAGATTTATGCAGTTTTTCCAATCCGCCCGGGGTCATAATATATTCCACATCGGATATCCAGTTTTCATAACGGCTATTCCAGTCTTCTTCAAAATCCCAATCATTATTTCTGTTGCCAAAATGGAAAGCATAGGTAAGCTGACGGTTTACGCTGTTGGTAATAACTATTTTCTTTCCAACAGGAACCTGTATGGTAACCGTTACACTCTGGTTGCGGAACCTGGTGCCATTCTTTAAAGAAAATCCTCTGTCGAGATAAATCAGACTATCCTGCTGGTTAATACCATATTGTATATCATCTACATTTTTTACGGCTGTCTTTTCATCCGCGCCATTACTGTATTTATAGGCGCTGATATGATATAAGGAGTCTGTACTTTTTGCTATATGCAACTTTACATTATTCAGTACCAGGCTGTCATCATTCATTTGCAATATCCCACCCATCTTAATCTTAAACCAGCGACCATATACTTTCACTTTACTCTCCGGTACTTTTACCACCATTTTGCCGGTAACGGGCTGAGCTATTGTGTATTCTTTTTTGTCGCGGGCCCTTGCATCAAAATTCTGTGCAATGGAACCGGCCAGTATACCTGCGCTAACCAACCCGATAAACCATAATCCGCCGAATGTAAAACCGAGGTAACGGTTACCTGATTTCACACCCATGATACGGCGTACGATCCAGGTAATGAATGCGATGACGGGTATTCCCAGGAATAAGGCAAGTGTTGTCCATGCCAGTAAATTCTGCCAGAAACCTTCGAGAAAGAAATTCTTTAAAGGGAACACACCCACACCTGCCACCAGGAAGGCTAATAAGGCTACCAGTAATGTGAAGGCGAGAATACCCGCGATGAAAAGGAAGAAAGCTTTGAACATGATCCCAATCGCTCTCAATACCCTGCTGCCGCCGGATTGGGCAATATGTCCGGCTTCCGTACCAAACTGCCGGCTTTTTTGTCCAACAGTCTGCCCAAACTCTTCTCCAAATTCTTTTGCCTTGTTTGAAAATTCACCACCCCATTTTTCAGCACGTGTTTTGAAGCCTTCGAGGTCTTCCTGAATGGTGTTTTTGATGGTGTTCAGGTCTACTTTTTCGCCACGCATTTCTAATTTTTCAGAGGCACTTTTCGCTTCAGGTATTACGGCCCATAATACAGCGTACACTACGAACAGGGTACCGCCGAAAGAACCGAAAATGATGCCTGGGAAAGGATCCACATCAAACCAGAAAGCAGATTTGAAGATGGAAGTAATGATACCAATTACTAATGGGAACGCGAATATTAAACGTGGTATCCAGATAGCGATATCAAAATAAGAAGCGATACCGCTGGCCACACCAGCGATCACTTTTTGTTCCGGGTTACGGTAGAGGCGTTTGGTAGAAGAGGTTTGTTGTAATGATTTGGAAGGAAGGATTATCCATAATAATATATAGAGAAGGATACCCGTTCCCGCGCCAAAAGTGATTAGCGCGAATACCAATCGGATGATGGTAGGATCTACCCGCAGGTAGTTAGCTAATCCACCACAAACACCACCAAGGATTTTATCAGATTCATCGCGGTATAAGCGGCCGCGTGGTGGGGCATTATCGGATGCATCAGTATGCTGTTGATTATGCTCATCACCACCCAACTGTGAAGGCACCTTGCCTTCTTCACCTTCAAAATCTTCCGGGCGGCCCATACCGGCAATGACCTTGTTCACATCGTCTTCTGTAATGCAGGTGCTGCCTTTTTTTAGGCTTTCACCAAACAGTTCAGCAATACGGCCCTCAATATCATTGATAATTTCATCACGTCCCTCTTCGTTGGCAAAGAACCTGCGCAAACTTTCCACATACTGTTTCAGCATGTCATAAGCAGATTCCTCAATAGGAATTACCCTGCCCTGGAAGTTTATATTAATTACCTTTTTCATTTTCAGACAATTTTATAGTTGGTTAAGGTTGGTTTGGGTTTTCTTCGGATGAAGAATAAGGTGGCGGTTGGGTAAGTGCATGAACCGCATCGGCCAGTTCCTGCCAGGTGCGTTCGAGTTCACCGTAGAATGCAAGCCCTTTGTCCGTCATCACGAAATATTTACGTGGCGGCCCGCTATTACTTTCCACCCAACGATAGGATAGTAATCCCGCATTTTTTAATCTGGTAAGCAAAGGATAGAGCGTACCCTCCAGAATATGGAGATTAGCCGATTTCATCCGTTCTACGAGGTCACTGGGATACACTTCACCCTGGCGAATAATGGATAAAATACAAAACTCCAGTACGCCCTTTCTCATCTGACTTTGTGTGTTCTGAATGTCCATAACCCGAATTTTTGGGGCCGTCCTATAAAATGTTAGTTCTTATGACAGGCCTGTTAGAGAATATATACTGCTATAACTAAAAGCCACTCTTAAGCAAAATGCCTTCTTATGATTCTGTTTTTTCTGTTACGCTCCAGGTTCCATAAATCTACAACACCAAAAGCGGTTTTGTTTTTTAACGCGGGCATTTCTATAGCCATGGTTTCTTTTACTTCTTTTACCAGGTTGTCTAATTGCGTTTTTCCCAGTGATTGAAAGAAGTTTCTGTTGTCCGTTTTCATTTTTGTAAGTATTAAAAATTTTTTAATGATGGGTTAGGTTTTGAAGATTTGTCTTTTTAAATTTCCTGGGCTTCATTTCCTTTGACAACACAAAGATGGAGATTTATTTGGTACTATGCAACACACAGTACCATGTTTTTTTTAGTAATAGGCAGAAGGTAGTAACTGATTTTGCTTAATTCATTGTTAATCAATTATTTATGAAATTTCTTAAAAATAACAATGTGGTGATCGGTAATAATTATTGATGAGCGGCGATGAATCGCCTAAAGGGACAAGAGAATAAAGGAGTGTTAAGTAGGAGAGAGTCAGGTGAAAATAGAAACCACTAAGAATTATTTGTGGGCCAATGCCGGTTTCTTCCGGGTGTGCGCCATCCGGGTATTTTTAAATTTAGGGCTACGGGTACATGCAATTCATAAGGCCTGTTAAAAGTCTCCTGGCTGAGTTTGAATTTTTCTGAAAGGATACGAATGGTGTTTTTCGGTAACCCTTTTTTATAGTTGAGGATATCAGAAACCAACCCTTTACGTGTTGGGTTTTTAATACTATCCGCCTATTGTGCAACAAAATTCCTGATCGTCTTTTCTTTGATAAGATGCACTTTCATCCGCCATTGTACATGTAGTAAAAGTTTACTAAAAATGAATTTTTGACTGATTTTTAATAAATAATAATTGATTTCAATTCGCCACCAAGGGGCAGGGGAGTTTAAACAGGAATAGTAAGCTACAAAAAAAAAGGAAAAATATTTATCGTAAAAATACGATTATATCAAAAATTCTCCTTTCCTTTGCATTATCGTAATAAAACGATAAAACAATGGCAACAGCAAAAACAAAAGCATTTACACAGGCAGAGCAGGACCTGGCAGCCTTTGCCAAAGCGCTGGCCCACCCTGCACGTATCGCCATCCTTAAAATACTGGCAGCACAGAATGAATGTATCTGCGGCAAAATTGTGGATGTGTTACCCCTGGCCCAATCCACCGTATCGCAACACCTGAAAGAATTAAAAAACGTGGGGTTGATCAACGGCACGGTAGACGGACCTAAAAGCTGTTACTGCATTAACTGGAAAGCATTTGAAAAGATCAATGGAAAATTTAATTTTCTTTTCTCATCGTTGAAAACACAAAACAAAAAAGCCTGTTGTTAGCTATTCGTGAGTCGTGAGAAGTGAAGAGTATTCTTTTTTATTTATTAAAATTTAAAAATAAAATATATGCAAACAGAAAATGAATTGAAAGAACTGGTGAAAGAAAAGTATGGAGAGATTGCCGGTCAGTCACGTACACAAAATGCATCCTCCTGCTGTGGCTCGGGCGCCTGTAGTGATGAAGTATATAACCTGATGGCAGATGATTATACCCAACTAAAAGGATATAACCCCGATGCTGATCTTGGATTAGGTTGTGGATTACCTACCGAATTCGCGAAAATAAAAAAAGGAGATACCGTAATTGATTTAGGCAGCGGCGCCGGCAATGATTGCTTTATCGCCCGCGCGTTAACAGGTGAAACAGGTAAAATAATTGGTATTGATTTTACAGAGAAAATGGTGGAGAAAGCAAGGACCAACGCGGAAAAATTAGGATATCACAACGTTGAATTCCGTTTCGGGGATATAGAGAAGATGCCCGTATCGGCAGAGGTGGCTGATGTAGTGGTAAGCAACTGTGTACTAAACCTCGTACCTAATAAATTCAATGTATTGAAAGAAGTGTACCGCGTATTAAAACCCGGTGGTCATTTCAGCATCTCTGATATTGTACTGGAAGGTGAATTACCCGCGCAACTGAAACAGGCAGCGGAAATGTATGCGGGCTGCGTATCAGGCGCCATCCAAAAACAAGTTTACCTGGAACTGATTACCTCAACCGGATTTATAAATATTACTGTTCAAAAAGAAAAAATCATCACCGTACCGGATGATATTCTGCTGAACTATATCAGCAAAGAAGAGATCGTAGCATTCAAAAACAGTGGTATGGGTATTTATAGTGTAACCGTGTATGCGGAAAAACCGGCTGCAAAAGAACCTTGCTGCGCACCGGGTTGCTGCAACTAAATTATCAGCCTATACAGGTACTATTATCTACAATCATTTAATATGTTGGCAAACAACTGCGCACCCGCCGGTAAGCGAAAGAAATTAAGTTTTCTCGACCGCTATCTTACCCTATGGATATTTTCAGCCATGCTGTTGGGAGTAGCTATTGGATATTTTATCCCTTCGTCTGCCACCTTCATCAATTCTTTTTCAAGCGGCGCCACCAATATTCCGCTGGCAGTGGGCCTCATTTGTATGATGTATCCACCACTGGCAAAAGTTCACTATGAAAAAATGCACGAAGTATTTAAAAATACCAAAGTACTGGGCGCCTCAATTTTACTCAACTGGATTATTGGCCCTGTTTTAATGTTTTTTCTTGCCATCACTTTATTGCAGGGGTATCCTGAATATATGACCGGTCTGATGCTGATTGGCCTGGCTCGCTGTATTGCCATGGTGGTTGTTTGGAATGAACTGGCAGAAGGCAATAGAGAATATGCCGCGGGCCTCGTGGCCCTCAACAGCATCTTTCAGGTATTACTGTATAGTGTTTACGCTTATATTTTTATTACGGTATTACCTCCTTTTTTTGGCATCAAAGGACTTGAAGTAAACATTACCATCCCAGCTATTGCAAAGAGTGTAGGCATCTACCTCGGTATTCCTTTTGCCGCGGGTATCATCAGCCATTACCTGTTAATCAAACTAAAAGGAGAAGAATGGTTCCAGCAAAAATTCGTACCGTTTATTTCTCCCGTAACATTAATAGCATTGCTGTTTACCATTGTTATCATGTTTAGTTTAAAAGGCGAGTTAATTGTTCAGATTCCCTCTGATGTTATTCGCATTGCCCTACCACTGGTTATTTATTTTGCCATCATGTTTCTTACCAGTTTTTTTATTGGTAAATACCTCGGCGCTGATTATTCGAAAAACGCGGCGATTGCTTTTACCGCT
>CAYHTC010000054.1:0-12464 GCA_964359445.1 uncultured Sediminibacterium sp.
TTTTTTAAACATAACCATAATTTACTTTTCTCCAGTTTGGCAGACTGGCTATTTCCCAGCATGGTATCCAATGGAGGGGAGAATAAAAATGAACAGTTATCGTATTTCTGAACCTGATAATGCGGAACTGTAAAGGGTAATTGTATTTCCTGTGCCGTAACGCCAAACAGGAGCAAATGCCCGGGTGAAAAATTTTCTTTCAAAAAAGCATAGTTGACAGGATCATTGTAATAATTAACTATCGCAACATCCCCCAGGTTCAATTTGCAGGCTCCCAGGATGGATGATAAGAACTGCAAGGAATCGTCTGGCAGGTACCCGGCTTCTTTTTCTTTTACCAGGAGGGAGATTTTTTGTAAATTGCCACCCAAATACCACTGGTGTTCAGGTATTGTAACCTGTTTTGGCAACTTTTGATCGGCTTTCGGTTCTTCTTCCACCATTACAAGACTGTTCCTGAACAGGTCCGCGAGCAGAAATCCGGGTAGTTGATTTTTGTCTGAATTCATTCCTTGGTAAATATTAACGATTGTTAGTTTTTGTTTTTTTTGTTTATTTGCGTCAAATATAAAACTATGATAGCAGCAGCGGGCATAAAGATCACGAAAGTTGAAACAAGTAAGTTACAGGGTATGGCTCTGGAGAACCTTCCTTTTGGCCGTTATTTTACGGACCATATGCTGGAAGCAGATTATGAGAATGGAGAGTGGACGAATGTTGAAATTAAACCTTACCAGCCTCTTCTCTTAGATCCGTCAACTGCCGCCTTGCATTATGGTCAGGCTATTTTTGAAGGTATTAAAGCCTACGCATACGCGAACGGCAAGGCATCAATATTCCGTCCATTTGATAATTTCAGCCGGTTTAATATCTCTGCCGAGCGGATGTGCATGCCTGTAGTTCCTGAAGAAATTTTTATTGAGGGTATGCGTACCCTTATTGAACTGGATAAAAGTTGGATACCCTCTTTGCCGGAACACTCCCTGTATATCAGGCCCTTTATGTTCGCCACAGATGCAGTAATAGGAGTGAAGCCCTCGGCAAAATATAAATTTATGATACTGCTTAGTCCTACAGGACCCTATTATGCTGCACCTATGAAAATTTATGTGGAAGAGACTTATACACGCGCGGCTCCGGGTGGGGTGGGCTTTGCTAAAAATGCGGGTAATTATGGCGGCAGTATGCTGGCAACTGAATTGGCAAAGAAACAGGGTTATGATCAGGTTCTCTGGACAGACGCATTTGAACATAAATACCTGCAGGAAGTAGGTACAATGAATGTATTTTTTATCATCGGTAACCAGGCCATTACCCCTTCTCTGGAAGATGGAACCATACTGGCCGGTGTAACACGCAATAGCGCCATTGTTGTGCTGAAGGAAATGGGATTGGATGTTACAGAAAGGAAAATAAGTATTGATGAACTCATGGAAGCCCATAAATCAGGGCAGTTGAGGGAAGTGTTTGGCACCGGAACTGCAGCAACGATTTCTATGATCAAAGAATTGCGTTATAAGGAAGATACTATGTATTTTGATACAGATAAGTCTGAGGTTGCACATGAATTGAAAAACCGTTTGAATGCCATCCGTGATGGCCACACTGCCGATACACATGGATGGATGTATATGATTTAATGTATCAGTCTTTAATAATTTTCTGCGTATTGATCTGGTTACCGGCTGTCAATTCTATTAAATAGATCCCTCTTATAAGCTCACCAACAGGAATGCTTACCTGTCCTTCTTTTTGCATACCCAGAGGTATATTTTTTACCGTGCTGCCGGAAAGGGTTAATAGCCGGACGGTAGTATTGGCTGTTTCCGGCGAATGGTATCTTACCATTATATAGTTCCTCGCCGGTACAGGTGTAATTTTTATCCGGATCGCCGGAGTATTTATAAGGGTTTCTGCAAATTTTTTCTGACTGATTATTTCAAACCGGTTATTGCTCTTACTTGTTGTATCATTAGTTGTGCTGAATGAATAACTACTGTCATTTTCCAGATGCATCCATGTATTCAGCAACCTGTCGTGCAGCATCAGTTTATTTGAAGAAGCTAAATATGCTTTCATCACCCTTATGCGGAATGTTCCTGGTTCTTTTGTTTGCAGCCCCAGTGTTATGACGGATTCATTGCTAATGGGCCTGGCATCTGTTGAAAGCAGCTTTTTATCCCTGCTGATGCTGTAAAAATTTACCTCATTATTCAGGAATTTCTCCGCATCATTTTTATCGAAACCGGTTTTAGCACTATCTATCGAAAATAATAGTATCCTGTCCCAAAAAATACTGTCAGTCTCCAGCCTCAGCTCAAGGTGATGGGTATCATCCATTTCAATTACCGGTAAATTTTCCTGCCATGCATCCGTTGTTTTACAGTTTTCAGTTATCAGTATGGTATGGTCTGTTTGATCATTTGCCTTTACAATAATTGCCCCAAAAGCAGGAAGAATATATTTAGAGGTGAATGGAATACTACTATATCCACCCATCTTTCCCTGTTGTGGATTCCATATCCAGTAGTGCATCCCAATATTACCCGCACGGGTGATCAATGAAAGGTTAATGGGAGAGGGATAAGGATTGGCAATTACATTATACCCTGCATACTTGCCTTTCTGTACAGTAATTTCCTGGTCACCTGTGTTTACCGGTCCTGAAGCTTTTAGTATCACCGGTTCGGGTAAATATGTTCCGTATTGACCATTACCAGCCGGTGTTCCGTCTAAACCCTGCCCTGGTTTCCCTCTCATCATAAGCCTTATGCCACTGTGTTTTTTCCAGGCATTTTCCTGTCTGCCATTCGTATGCGTAAATGGTATCCATCCGGCATCTACTCCCAGCGTATCGTTACCCGTAATAGGGTCGTGCCTGAATGCAGAAGGCTGATTGGTGGCCGTACTGGTAAATCCGTTTAGCTGTCCCCCATCACCTGTAATGTCAATATACTTATTAATTAACTGTAAGCCGGTATCCGTATTAAAAGGGTGGCCCAATAACCAAAAACATCTTCTCCCACCTCTTATTTTGTGTTCCAGCGATATATTGCCTTTAATCGAAGTGCCTGAAGCAGAAGGGCCAATCACAGCATTGGTTTGTAAATGCAGTTGATTATTGGTGGTTACTGATCCGTTGTAAAGTAATAAAGTGCCTGAAAGAAGTAAGGAATCGCAGATAGCTGTTCCTTCCCGGTTTTCAATCACCAGATTATGCAAAAGATGATTATTGAAAGAGTTGCCTGATATGGTTTGTTTTGTATTTCCGGTAAATACCAGTGATCCCTTATCGGCCCGTATCGAACCGGAAGAAGGATAGATGTCTCCGCTTATTTTTAATTCACCGGTAATGTTCAGATATGCCTTATCGGCAATCATCAGATGATGACAGCTTGCCGTATCCTCAATTGCCGGATAATACATTGAACTGGCATGCACCCTTACGTCAGTTGTATTGTCCGGAACAAAATGATTACACCAGTTTTGGGAATTGTTCCAATGGTTATTTGTTTTGCCAAGCCATAAACCATTTTGTATAACAGTAATCTTTATCGCTGAAGAGGTATCACTGCAAATGCCCGATCTGATGATTCTTCTGAACCAGGTATGGTTGTTTAATGGCAAGGCTGAATATGCCTGCGCATCATTTGTTCCGGGAGCTTTCTTGAAATTCAGGGAGTCATCAATACCGGCTGTTTCCCACTGACAGGCAAAAAGGCTCCCGTTACCAATAGGAACCGGGCCTGATATGGGAGCAGGTGTTTGATTGATACAGATGATCTGGGACGGTTCAATGATACCATGGGGTAAGCCTGGCTGTATCGTTATGAATAATTTTTTTTCAATAGAGTTAACTCCGTCTGAAACCTTTACCAGTATTGTATCTGAGCCATGATGGCTGCTGAATGGAACGTAGGTAAACCCGTTCGGAAGCATCGTTTTTCCATTGGAGGAAAACGAATAAACTTTGTTAGGAATACTACCATGGTAACCGGTGGAGGTTATGATCCAGCTTATTAATTCTCCTGATTCTTCGTCTCTTACAGTTAATACAGAATCGAGGATAATAGCCGGGCCATTTTCGCAAACCGGTATATTGATATCGGTGCTGACCAGAAAACAGGGCGCTATCCCATCTACCTGTATGCCGGCAAATACACCGGATTTTTTTATATTCGTTAATGCTTCATTGCCTGCAATATCCCTGATGAGGCTATTGTTTAATATAACCGATGATCCTAACCGGATTCCATTTTTATCCTGATCTCCTTTTTGTACAATATAACTGAACAGTAATTGATCTGTACCGGTACCGGAAGTATAATGCAGGTATTGGGTAACCGTTCCAATAGTAAGTGAAACAGTAGGAGCCGCAGGTTGTGCATGAACGGTAATTTTTTCTGAAAAATGAAAAATAAAATTGAGTGTATCTCCGGATTTGTATAAACGGTTTACGGGAACAGTAAGGTTATTGATCACGGGTGAAACCGCGTCAATCAGGATCCCGTCTGTATTATCAATAGTATTCAAAAGGATGGGAGCCGGATTATTCAATACATCAGCAATAGCGCCGTTGTTAAGCGATATGGCGGAATGAAGTGTAATACCATTGGTATCTTCATCTCCCGGTTGAATAATATAAGAAAATACCAGGGCATTACTTCCTGTTCCATTTCTGTACAAAGCCTGTTTAACGGACCTTCCAATTGCCATCTTTATGGCTGGTATTCCCTTAGTGGTATTTACCAGTATTTTTTCGGTATAGTTTACGATACATTCCAGTGTGTCGCCTGTTTTATATAATCCTTTTGCCGGAACAATCACCCTGCTAATGACCGCTGTTACCGGATTTATTTTGATGCCAGATAATGGGCCAATTTTAGTCAACTTTAATAAAGCGGGGTTACCGGCTTCATCTTTTATTGATGCGTTGTGCGGAATGAGTGAGTCGGTTACTTTTATTCCGTCTTCATCAAAATCATCCTGTTGAATACTATATCTGAATAACAGGGCATTGCCGCCGCTGCCGCTTTGATACAAAACATTTCTTGTTTTGGCGCCAATCATAATCTGGATAGTTGGTAAGCTGTCAATAATAGTTACTGTTACTTTTTCAGAATAATTTACCAGCAATTCGAGTAGGTTACCCGTTTTATAGCTGGCTGCCGCGGAAACGTTAACACTGCTTACTTTTGGTTGAACGGCATCTACTGTAATATTTTTTGCTGACTGTGCATTGCTGAAAGTGAGTGGTGCATTGTTGCCGGCAATATCAGTAATCTTTGCATTATTCAGTTGAATGGTATGGCCGATCTTAATGCCATCTTTATCAAGGTCGCCGGGTTGAATTATATAAGTGAAGGCCAGACTGTCAGACTCACTGCCTGATGCATACAAAGCCGATCTTGATTTACTGCCAATGGTTAATGGTATGAAAGGGGGATTTCCATTTGTTAAGAGTTTTATTTTTTCGTTGAAACGTAAAATAAAATATAATGTGTCGCCAGATTTGTAAAGTTTGTTTGCAGGGATATTACTTGTCAGAATAAACGGTTTATTTGCATCAATCAGATCCGAAGCCTGTCTGATCGGAATCTGATAGATTGAGCTGTTATTTCCCGTAGCATCGGCCAGTTGAATTGAAACAGGAATATTTGCTGATGCCACAACATCACTACCGCCGGCTGAAATAACCAACAGGGCAGTATAGTTGCTGTCATTTTTTTTCATCCATCCATAAAGCGGGAAGTCATTAATAGTACCGGCAACCATTTGATAAGTGTCTGGGTCGGGCAGAACAGAAACTGAAACCGGTATGGTATCTCCCGCTTTCATTGCCTGATCAGGAATATGGATTGTGTTGATACCGGGCGCCGTTTTATCAATCGTATAGGAACCTGTTGCTGTAACAGGGAGGTTGTCAATTGGTGCGGAAAGGCCGAGGCTATTGGCCATGATTATACCCAATGTACCATCATCCGTTCCTGTATAAACAGTTACTGTAAATGTATTTCCATATCCTGTAACGGAAGTTATCAATGCGTTACTGATTCTATCGGTTTGTATCTTAAAATTAGTACTACTCAAACCGGTTATCTGCTGTACAGTTTGTAAACGAAAATGGACAGTCTGCGAATTAGTCCTGATAGCTGAAGTTGCGCTAAATGAACTAACACGGGTCTTTGTAATAAAGGTTTCATCATCTCCATAAGCAATACCACCGGCATTGATTGCATAGGCTCTTACATAAAGGGTACTGCCTTCCGGTAACCCACTGATTATTTCTGTAAAACTACCTGTATCAGTGCCCATCATTATTTTGTTATTCGGTAAGAGCGGATTCGGATTGGTTGACCAAACAATTCCTCTTTCTGTAACAGGCGCTCCACCTGTTTGAATCACTCTGCCACCCATCCCTGCAGTATTTGTAGTTACCGATAGCACGCCGCTTGTGATAACAGTTGCAGGGTTAATTAATGCTGTAAAATTTTGTGTGGCACCCGTCATGCTTCCCTGTTGATTGGTTGCCTTAATGCGATAATAATAGATTATGCCGGAAGAGAGTCCGGTAATTCCGGCAGATACGCTGGTGTTTCCTGCTCCGGCGTTGATTGTATCAGGTACTGCGGGAATGCTATGCGGATTTATCCATGTGTTGAGGCTGTCATATTCAAAAGCAATGGATGTAGTAGCATAGTTATCGTTTACTGTTCCATTAAGCAAGGCAGTGTTGGCTGTAATGTTGCTGACTGAACCCGTAACTACTGATGGTTTAGCACTGGCCAAAGTAGCGGAGAATTGAAAGTTATCTATGCCGCTTGCATCATCATTACCGGTTTCATCTGCATCATCCCAGCGAAGTAATAATTGTTCTCCGGGCTGCCAACTAACTGAATCAATGGAATAGGAGATGGATAGTTGATTTTCGGAGAGATTACCATTCAGACCGGATGCCTGGCTGGTATTTATAACTGAACTAAAATTGAAATTGGCATTATTCAATAAATCTGTCTGATCCATATTCATGAGGTTTCCTGTTTTATATCGGAAGTTCCAATTGTTTTTATTGGTTGATCCGCCTTTTCTCCATTGCTCTGCTGTAAAACTTATCGTAAAACGATTAAGCAGTCCACCTGTGTTATTTGTAATCAAAACCCCGATAGCATAAATGCCGCTACCGGAGGCAAGAGTGCCCAATGCCCTGTCTGCAGATCCCGAACTCCCAAAACTATACACCCCATTTCCTGTGGATGAACCTGTGCCAACTGCAAAAGATGCATTGGCACCAGTGCCCGCGGTCATCAAAAGCTGCCATCCGGCCATGGATGTTCCATTAATGGGGGAGCCGCTGATATTAAAAGGACCTTTCCCGGTCAATACGAAACTTCCACCCGCAGGAAGCCCGTCAAAGTTCTGTGTGTAAACAGAGCCGCTTGTTTGGTATGAAACCGATGTAGCAACGGCCTGGGCCCGGCTATCTTGCGAAAACATGGCTGCGTACAAAAGCATATACAGGATAATACCTCTCATAAAACCGGTTTAAATGATCAACTATGAAATAGCTATGAGGAGGTTACCGGTTCAAAATAGAAAGCCTTTCGGAAAACACAATGGCAGGGGATATAAATGGGTGATAAAACAGCAATGAAATAAGTGTTTCTTCGTGCCTGAACTACAAGAAATCCCCTTTTCGGGGTATTTTCGTAACCTTTTCTTACGAGTCTGAAGGCTTTTAACAGGAACCCGATTTTGAAGAGATTTTATACATAGATAAAAGGGTTTTGGGGCAATAGCAGGAAAACTTTGGAAAACATTTTGGTTTTTCGGTTTCAGCCATTACCTTTGCCGTCCGAAATTTTAAACGGTCTTAGAATGCCTACAATACAACAATTAGTAAGAAAAGGTTGCGAAATTATCAGGGCTAAGAGTAAGTCCAGGGCTTTGGATTCCTGCCCTCAGCGCCGTGGTGTATGTACACGTGTGTACACAACCACGCCTAAAAAGCCAAACTCGGCTCTTCGTAAAGTAGCGAAAGTGCGTTTGACCAATAAAATTGAGGTGATTGCCTATATTCCAGGTGAGGGTCACAATTTACAGGAGCACTCTATCGTACTGATACGTGGTGGTCGTGTTAAGGATTTGCCGGGTGTACGTTATCACATTGTACGTGGTAGTTTGGATACTGCCGGTGTGAAAGACCGTAAGAAGAGCCGTTCTAAATACGGAACCAAGAAAGAAAAGGCCAGGAAATAATCAGCTATTAATCATTTAATTCGCAAATAAGATGCGTAAAGCACAAGCCAAAAAATTACCCCTCGCTCCTGATGGACGTTTTAACGATAAACTGGTAACCCGTTTTATCAATAACCTGATGTGGCAGGGTAAAAAGAGTACCGCCATCAATATATTCTATGGCGCGGTAGATAAGGTTAGCAAAACAACCGGTGAGGATGGATATGAGCTGTGGAAAAAGGCTGTTGCTAATGTTACTCCTTCGGTTGAGGTTCGCAGCCGCCGGATTGGTGGAGCAACCTTCCAGATTCCGGCTGAGGTTCGTGCAGACCGTAAGATTTCATTGAGTATGAAGTGGTTAATCCGCTATAGCCGTGAAAGAAATGGTCGTACTATGGCCGATAAACTGGCTAATGAGATCATTGCAGCCGCTAAAGGTGAGGGCGCCGCTTTCAAAAAGAAAGAAGATACACACCGTATGGCTGAAGCCAATAAGGCTTTCTCACATTTTAAAGTTTAAAATCTCCTTAAATTTTTTTTCGTAAAGTCCTGATTTTCAGGACTTTATTTTTTTGCGCCCCTGTCTCCATCCCCAATAGCTCACTGAATTATGTAATATGTCGTTTGTTTGCGCTACATTTGTAGTAAAATTACTACTTGTAGTAGATTTATTACTTCAGAGTAACCCGATCCAATCCAATATCCATGCAAAAGCTGGTTTTAAATCCAAGTTATTCACGATTCTTTGACTCGAATGGAAATTCAACACCACATCCACCAGGATTTTTCGGAAAAGTTCTCGAATTAAGTATCCTGATCGTGTTTTTCACATTTTCCAAAGAATCGTTTATCCTCTGCCTGGCCCGTTTACCTAAGAATGTAGTTGAAAGCTCCAAGAAGCAGACAAAATGCATCACTGAAAGTAACCGAGAACACCACGAAAATTATACGACCAAAGTAGCTTTTGCAAAAATGAAAAATGTTCTCACCACTTTAATGACCATGTGTTTTGCCGCTATCCTGTTTTCAGGGTGTAGCAAACCAGATGGTGAGATCATGACACCCCGCGATCAAAATGTAAAATTCCTCACAGGTGATGGTAACAGGGTATGGCGTTTAAAAAATATTTACGTGAACAATCTTCAGGTAGTAATGACAGATGCCCAGATGAGGTATACCAAAACCTACACAATCAATCCCGCTCAGGCTTATACCGGCAGTTTTGTGAACTCAGATGGTTATACCGGAAAATGGAGAATGATCACTGATCTTCAGTTGAATGAGGTACTCTCCAATAACCCTGCAGGGGGCGTTGTTATTGATTATTATATCAATGAAATATCCGCTACACTGCTGGATGTCGAGTACACTTCTAACCTTAAAACAGTGAGGGAAGTTTACCATGCGTATTAAAAGAGGCCCATACCTTCTCCTCGCGTTGTTACTTGCCTGCACTACAGGTATGTCTCAGTTTTCTATGCCCAGCAGCATGTCGCCCATTGCCAGTTCAAACGGGTTTACTTCAAATGGCGGTAACCCAATTGTGATGGACGGAAAAGGGGAATGCCTGAGTGTATCAACCGGGCTGCGTGTTATAGGGGTTACTTTCAATAACAAAGGCGTTTTTGGTGCCTCTTGCATTGAAACGCCTCCGGTAGCTACTGTTTTGATGAAACTTACTTCCGTTAAAGTGTTTCCTAACCCCACGCACAATATCAGTATTTTAAAATGTGAAGGAAATTTTGATGCGAATTTATTTTGCCAGGTTAGGGTAACTGGTTTAGAAGGTAAAATGATGATGAGCCAGATGGTTTCAATGAAAGATGTGCTGGCAGGTTATACGATCAATGCCGGAACTTATGCGGCAGGCGTTTATGTGGTTAATATAGATTTTATGAATCAGCATTATAATTTGAAGCTGATAAAACTATAATATGAATGGAGAAAGAGGAGTGTAAATAATTGGTACCTTGCGTAGAATGACTTCTGTCATTTTTCGCAGACACCTACTATTGATTATCAATGCTTTTTCTGTCAGTTTGTAGCAAAAAAAATAGTTCAGATATCCTATGAAAAACTATTTTTTACCATATATCCTATGAAAAACCAGTTTTTGTAAAGTCATATCCTATGAAAACCCATTTTTCAATAATAGAACCATATTGAACGTTATAGATATAATAACCTTTAAACCTATGAGATTGAAATTTATCAAGAAGTGTTTGGTTCTTCCGCTGGTGTTTATCGCCGGAAGTATCATTGCGCAACCTCCTTCTGCCATAAATTTCCAGGCATTAGCCAAAGATCCATTGGGTAATCCTGCTAAAAACAGGACGGTTTACGTTAAGGACATTATTTATCAAACCGTTCCTGTGGGTGGTATTAAGGTTTGGGAAGAGACACATGTGGCTCAGACTGATAATGATGGTATCTATACTGTTCTCATTGGGAAAGGTACCAAGCTTCCTATTATCCCTATAACTGGGATTAATGAAATTAAGTGGGACAAAGGCCCATTTTTCCTGAATATAAAAGTAGCGGTAGCGCCATCCATACCGGCTACCTGGTGGGTGGCAGCCGATAATTATTTAGATATGGGTACGCAACAAATGCAGAGTGTGCCTTATGCACTATATGCGGGTAATGCCACTGTAGCCAATGTCAATACCAGTATAACACCCGGCCCGCCCGGTACCTTCCTTATTACAGATACTTCGGGTCATGTGAACTGGCAATTTCCACAATCGGCAAATATGAACGTTACCCAGATATCCAATACTGTCCTGAAGGTAGATTCAACCATCATTGCATCCGGACAAAACGCAGTCATTGCACCTAATACTACAACAAAAGTAATCGTAACTGTACGCGGTGCCGAGGTGGGTGATCCTGTAATAGTTACGGCACTGGGGGATTATATAAATTTTAACGTGTATAGTGCCTGGGTTAGTAAGAAAGATGAAGTGTCGATACGCTTTTCCAATTTCCAGGATAAAGAAATAGCTGTTTTGGGAAGTTTCTATAAAATTGTACTGGTAAAATAGAATGAGAAAACGAACGTTATAGGATGAAACCCATTTTTTCATCTACAAATTTTTGAATTAACGAGATATATAGTGATACCAACTAATGTGAGAAATTTTTTGATTAAGCATACCCTGCTGGTTCTGGGTATGTTATTCTCATTGGTATACACAGCCGATGCCCAGTTATTTGGAGATAACCTTGGTTCCCACAAAGCCTCACAGGACATTGACATGTCCAACAAAAAAGTGATTAATGCCCAGGGATTGATTGTTGGTAGTACCGTCTTTTTAAATAATACCAGTATTGCCCTACAAATTGATGCGGCGGATAAGGCTCTTTTAATTTCACGGATTTTTGATACCAGCGCTATTGCCGAACCTGTAAATGGTATGCTGGTTTATAGCGACTTTGAAGACAAGTTTTATGTAAGACAGGCAGGGGTTTGGGTAACGTTCGGCACATTTAATGGCAGTAGCGGGGTAACTACCCTGAATGGTAAGGTGGGGAACCTGGTTATCCAGGGGGATAATGCCGGTATTTCCATGTCTAATGGAGGGGGGGATACCTGACGGTTAAAGCCAACACTTCGGCGGCTATCTGGAATGCGGGTAAATTAGCGAGCCAGTCTTTATTGGGAACTGTTCCAACTTCCGGCCAGGTATTGCAATACAATGGTATTAAGAAAGCATGGGAACCGGCTTCTATTTCTACGCTTAATATTTTTCCACTTCCTGATGGTTTGCAGAGCGATTCGGTTGTAACTACATTGAATGGGGTTCTGCGAAAAATTCCTTCTTCTGATATTATTTATGTTACTGATACAGCCAGCATGCTCAGCAAATTATTGCGGGTAAGTGATACGGCTGCTATGTTGAGTAACCGGTTAAAGATCAGTGATACTGCCAGAATGTTGAGTGGCTATGTTCGTTCCGGTAATGTGCCTGCAACGGGCGTAACAACGGTATCGGTCGTAAATGCCAATGGTATTTCAGGCACCGTTACCAATCCAACCAGTACGCCGGCTATTACGCTTACATTAGGTAATATTACACCAACATCCGTGTCGGCTTCCGGTGCCATATCGGCTACTACTTTAGCCGGTACGATTGTAACGGGAACTCAGCCTAATATAACATCACTGGGAACTTTAACCGGGTTAACAGTTACCAATCCGATCAATGGCAGTGTAACGGGCAATGCGG
>CAYHTC010000055.1:0-12411 GCA_964359445.1 uncultured Sediminibacterium sp.
GACACGCTAACACAAACAGAAGACATCATTCCTTTAATGGATGGTATCATTAAATATGTTCCTGCTCCTAAAGTAAATGAAGGCCCGCTGCAAATGCAGATTACCTCACTGGACTATTCTTCTTTTCTTGGCCGTATTGCCATTGGTAAAGTAACCAGGGGGATAATTAAAGAAAGCCAGCAGATTGCGTTGGTACAGGGGGATGGTTCTATCAAAAAGAGCCGGGTTAAAGAATTGTATGTATTTGAAGGAATGGGTAAACGTAAAGTGACTGAAGTAATTGCCGGCGACCTGTGTGCTGTGGTAGGACTTGATGATTTCAATATCGGTGATACCATCGCCGATACGGAAAATCCGGAAGGGTTACCGATTATCAGTGTGGATGAACCTACGATGAGCATGACTTTCAGCATTAACAACTCACCATTCTTTGGCAGGGATGGTAAGTTTGTAACCTCACGCCACCTGCGTGACCGTTTGATGAAGGAAACCGAAAAGAACCTTGCCTTGCGTGTAGAAGATACAGACAGTGCAGATAGCTTCCTGGTATTTGGACGGGGTATTCTGCATCTGGGAATACTGGTAGAGACCATGCGTCGTGAAGGATATGAATTGACTGTTGGAAATCCACAGGTATTGGTAAAAACCATTGACGGGAAAAAACATGAACCATATGAGAATCTGGTAGTAGATGTTCCTGCTGAATTCAGTGGAAGGGTTATTGACCTGGTTACACAACGTAAAGGAGAAATGCAGATCATGGAAAGCAAGGGCCAGATGCAGCACCTTGAATTTGAAATTCCTTCAAGGGGTTTGATAGGCCTGCGTTCACAGATGTTAACGAATACAGCAGGCGAAGCCGTAATGGCGCACCGTTTCATTGATTACAAACCATGGAAAGGCCCGATACCCGGCAGAAGTAATGGTGTATTGATTGCCAAGTTTATGGGTACTACAACAGCTTATTCAATTGATAAACTACAGGATCGCGGAAGCTTCTTTGTAGATCCGGGAGATGAAGTGTATGTTGGACAGATTATTGCCGAGCATATTAAACCGGGCGACCTGAACGTGAATGCGGTGGAAATGAAAAAATTAACCAATCACCGCGCCAGTGGTAGTGATGATGCGGTAAGGATCGTTCCTAAATTAGAGTTTACGCTGGAAGAATGTATGGAATATATTCAGCAGGACGAATGTATTGAGGTTACACCAAAGAACATCCGTATGCGTAAAGTGGTGTTGAATGAAGACGACAGGAAGAAGAGCACCAGGAGTATGCAAAGTGAAGCGGTAGGATAAGCTTTGTTTTTTGAAATAGTTTGAGAGCCATCCCGCTTAGCGGGATGGCTTTTTTCTTACCGGGGTATCAAGCCTGTATGTTTTGGGGCAGACACAAAAAACACCGCTATTGATATTTCAATAGCGGTGCGGTTTAAAAATGCCGTTTGGATATTATCCTTTGCTGATAATCACGGCATCGTATGAACTTGTTTTAACGTTAACGTCAAATTTTTCTTTAACGGATTCTTTTCTATCTTCAATCAGAAAAGTTACTTTGCTTACTTCTGATTTTGGGAGTTTGAAAGTTTTATTAAATTGTTTATCGGCATAAAAGCTTTTGTAAAGCTGCTCGCCATTCTCGTCAAGAACCACCAGGCTAAAAGTATTACCTGAGGGGTTATTGTATTTTACATTGAACGATAACTGGTTGAACTGATCAACGCCGATATACTTAAATTCTACTTTATTAGCATCGAATGAATACGGTTTGCTAACAGAAGCGGGTGTTGCAGCATTGGCAGAAAGAAATAAAGCCGTAGCTAACAGGTTGCCTAAGAAAAATCTTTTAGCGATTGTTTGAATAGACTGTTTTTTCATAATAATGTGTTTTTTTGAGTTAAAATAATAATTGATTGGGCATACTACTGCCTTACAGACGCGCAAAAGAAAATTTACATGGTAACAATCAGAAGAGTTATACAGGTACCGTAGCGGTTGGATTGAATTGCGAATTCAAATTTAGATGTACATCAAAAACCCGTATGTATACACTTAATACCCGTATCGTAGAAAGGTAACCTTCTATCCAATGTTAATAGAATGTTACGCAATTGGTTAACTAACGTTGGTTATTTCTCTATGCAACTCAGTGTACCCTGTGCTCTCCGTGTTGAAAAAAAACATACAGATGCTTTAGTGTTTTTTTTCAACACGGAGGAACAGAGGTTCACAGAAAAAATTTATGCAACAGGTTTATTCAGGGTTTGCCAGAGAAGGTCTTTTAATTCGGTTAGTCCTTTATTGGTGAGAGAGGATATAAAGAGGTGTGGGATACCTGCAGGTAATTCTTTGCTGATGGCTGCTTTCAACTCATCATCCAGCATATCACTTTTACTGATGGCAATGATAAAATCTTTTTGCAGCATTTCCGGATTGTATTCTTCCAGTTCATTACGGAGAACCTCAAATTCTTTGCGGTGATCATTGCTGTCTGCGGGGATTAAAAAAAGCAAAACAGAATTGCGTTCAATATGTCTTAAGAAGCGATGCCCCAAACCCTTTCCCTCCGCGGCGCCTTCGATGATACCGGGCAGATCAGCAATACAAAAAGATTGCTGATCGCGGTATTCCACCATTCCTAATTGAGGTATAGTAGTTGTAAATGCGTAATTGGCAATTTTTGGTTTCGCCGCGGTGATCACAGATAATAAAGTTGATTTACCCGCATTAGGGAAACCTACTAAACCAACATCAGCCAATACTTTCAGTTCAAGATTTTTCCAGCCTTCCACACCGGGCTCTCCCGGTTGCGAATGTTCCGGTACCTGGTTGGTAGGGGTAGCAAAATTGCTGTTTCCTAAACCACCACGGCCACCCCTGAGCCAGATAACCTCCTGCCCGTCTTCCAGTATTTCAACTTCTTTTTTACCCGATTCTTCATCCCGGGCCACGGTACCTAAGGGAACATCAATGATGATGTCTTTGCCGTCTTTTCCGGTACAATTATTTTTGCTCCCGTTCTCACCATTATCAGCCAACACATTTTTAAAATATCTCAGGTGAAGCAATGTCCATAAATTACTATTGCCACGAAGAATAATATGCCCGCCACGGCCGCCATCGCCACCATCCGGGCCGCCCATGGCGGTTAATTTGTTGCGCATTAAATGTGTAATGCCCTGGCCGCCATGACCACTGCGGGCAAAAATGCGGATATAATCTATGAAGTTGTTTCTTTCTGACACGAATTACACGAATTAGGCTAATTGCACGAATTAATGGCAAATGTACGCCAATGTTATTTGTTAGCCGGTTCTCTTAATTTATTTGCAGGTTTTATTCCTGGTTTCCTGTACCGGTAACGGGCAGGTATTTCAATAATAATACCCACCTCCTGATTATAACTGTAACAATGGCTTTCCGGTTCTGAAACAGGTGCCCTTAAAATGCGCTACCTGTTCATTATTTTGGTTGGTAATCGTAATCTGATAAAGTCCGGTGCTTCTTCCATTATGGATTTCTTTTGCCTCTGCGGTTAGTGTGTCACCTGCCTGAACAGCTTTGGTAAAGCTGATGGAGGTATCCAGTGCCATGGAAAGATTGTTTCGGTTATTGCAGGCAAAAGCAAAAGCACTGTCAGCCATCGAAAAAGCGATACCGCCATGTGCAATACCAAATCCGTTCACCATTTCATCTCTTACCGGCATCCGTATTTTGCTATAACCTTCTTTTATTTCCAATACAGTAATGCCCAGCCATTGAGAGAATTTATCATGTTCCATCATATGGGTAACCACCTGTTGTGCCTGCATATCTTTCTCATTCATAGTTAGTTCCCTTTAAATTCAGGTAAACGTTTTTCCAGAAATGCCCGTACCCCTTCTTTGAAATCATTGGTGGCAGCGGCTTTTTGCTGACAGGTATTTTCCAATAGCAATTGTTCCTCTAAAGTATTTCCGGTTGAATTATTTAAAACATGTTTGATATAAGCCAAAGCTTTGGTAGGCATTTGTGCAAGTATTGCAGCAATCTTTTTCGTTTCCCCGGCAAATGTTTCATCACTAAACACTTTATAAATCATACCCATTGTCAGGGCATCATTCGCTGAAACTTTATCGCCCAGCATCATCAATGCACCGGCTCTCTGAAAACCAACCAGCCGGGGTAACTGAAATGTGCCACCGCTATCCGGTATTAAACCAATCTTCGAAAATGCCTGTATAAAAGAAGCGGATTGTGCAGCTATCACAATATCGCAGGCCAATGCGATATTAGCGCCCGCTCCCGCGGCAACTCCATTCACCGCAGCCACAATGGGTTTTGGCATATTTCTTAAACGGATTATGATTGGATTATAATGTTCACTCAGAATTTTCTGCATACCCGGTCCGTTTGGATCAGCCACTTCTGCAAGATCCTGCCCGGCGCTAAAACCCTTCCCGGCGCCGGTTATATAAATACATCTTACTTCAGCAAGCGCTGCACATTCATCTAATGTTGATTGAAGCCTGAGTGCCATTTCACGGTTGAATGAATTGAGTTTCCCGGGCCGGTTGAGTGTGATGGTCGCGATATTATCTCCGACAGATAAAAGTATAGATGACATACGCTGCTGATTTAAAAGAATATACTAATTCCGCCCTGTTCTACTATCTACCTTCTGTGTAACTCAGTTTCTCCGTGAGCTCTGTGTTTAAAAACAGCACAAATTCTTTTTCAACACAGAGCTCACGGAGGAAAAGAATTGCACAGAGGATCTTAGTGGCATTTGAAATAGTCAAAGGGTTCCTTGCAATCATGGCATTGATAGAGCGCTTTACAGGCAGTACTACCAAATTGCGCAACCAGTCTTGTATGATAGGAATGGCAAAGCGGACACCGGATGGCTTCTTCTGCATGGAATGAATCGGGTGTGCAGACTGACTGTTTGTATTGTGGTGGTGCAATACCATATGCTTTGAGTTTTTCTTTTCCATGCTCACTCATCCAATCGGTTGTCCATGCCGGCGATAAGACTGATGTGATGCTGATATCTGTAAAGCCTGCCTGTAACAATGCCATCCGGATATTTGTTTTCATCACATCCATGGCCGGTCAGCCGGTGTAAGTAGGGGTTACGAGCACTAAAATACTCCAGCCACCTGATTGGAGATTCGGGGTAACAACAATTTCTCTTACTACTCCTAAATCGATCACAGAAAGTACGGGCACTTCAGGATCAGTAACGCTTTCCAGCAGAGCCATTACAGATTGTTTCACTTCTTCCGAAGCAGTAGTAACTGTAATATGTTTGTTCGGTATCTCCATTTTTATGTGTTCGGTCTTTACCAGTCCGCACCCGGATAGGCTCTTTGTAAAAACTGCATATCCGCTAAAATAAAACCCAGGTATTCCGTATGCCTTCCTTCTTTTCCGCCAGATTGCATCCACGTATCACCAGGCAGGGGAAGCGTTGCTTCTGTAAATACCGATGTTATTTTTTCATCCCAATGTTTTTGTATCTCAGAAAGGTCAACGCCAAAATCTTCGCTTACGCCCTGCAGTTCATAGCTTGCAGCCAGAAACATTTCTCCTGTATAACTCCATATTTCATCAATGGCATGTAGCAATCTTTTTTTGCTCTCTTCTGTTCCATCGCCCAGGCGTATCACCCATTCGCTGCTCCAGCGAACATGATAGGTAACCTCTTTCAGCGCTTTTTCCGCGATAGCGGCTAATAGCGCATTTTTACTGTTTTGTAATTGTTGGTAAAGAAAATATTGATAGGTACTGAAAAAGAATTGTCTCAAAATAGTTTGTGCCCAATCGCCATTCGGCAATTCTACCAGTAAAACATTTTTAAAATCGATAGCATCACGTAAATAGGCCAAAGTATCTTCTGTTACACCATTACCGGATAGTGTTGCGGCATACTGGTAAAAATTTCTTGCCTGGCCAATCAAATCCAGCGCGATATTCGAAATGGCAATATCCTGCTCCAATACCGGCCCATGTCCGCACCATTCACTGTTGCGGTGTCCGATAATTAAGGCGTTATCAGCCAGATGCAGGGTATAGTCAATCAGATCTCTGTTACGCATAAAAATAATTCCCGTTTAGGAAAGCCGGCTATTACATATGTTTTACCTCATCCGGCAATTGATAAAAAGTTGGATGCCGGTAAGCTTTATCATTTGCCGGATCATATAATGATCCGGCATCGGATGGGTTACTCGCATGAATATATTTACTTTCCACGGCCCATATACTAACGCCTTCCATTCTTCTGGTATAAACGTCCCGGGCATTCTCTATCGCCATTTGTGCATCAGTGGCATGCAAACTGCCCACATGTTTGTGATCGAGCCCCTGTTTGCTCCGGATGAATATTTCCCAGAGGGGCCATTCCTGCCCGGTTGGTGATGACATTTTTTTAGTTTATTGGTTTACTTTTCTTCCTTTCCATCTTTTCTGCATAGGCAGAGGCTGCTTCTCTAACCCAGGCACCTTCTTCCCATGCTTTTTTTCGTGTTTCCAATCGTTCTTTATTGCAAGGGCCGTTTCCTTTTACTACCTGCCGGAATTCATCCCAGTTAATTGCTCCAAAATCGTAGTGCCCCCTTGCTTCATTCCATTGGAGATCTTTATCGGGTAAAACAAGGCCCAATAGTTTTACCTGTTCCGCACAAACATCAATGAATTTCTGTCTAAGTTCATCATTGGTAAAACGTTTGATTTTCCATTGCATACTTTGAATGGTGTTTGGACTCTCATCATCTTTCGGGCCAAACATCATAATACTGGGCCACCACCATCGGTTTAGGGCATCCTGCGCCATGCGGCGTTGTTCGGGACTGCCCTTGCCAAGGGTTAATAAAATTTCAAAACCCTGGCGCTGGTGAAAACTCTCTTCCTTACAAACCCTTACCATAGCCCTGGCATACGGACCAAAACTGCTACGGCATAAGGGTACCTGGTTCATAATGGCTGCACCATCTACCAGCCAGCCGATAGCGCCAATATCTGCCCAGGTTAAAGTTGGATAATTGAAGATGGAAGAATATTTTGCCTTACCACTGTGTAACTGGTCATACATTTCATCACGGGTAATACCCAGTGTTTCTGCCGCTGAATACAAATAGAGGCCATGCCCTGCTTCATCCTGAACTTTAGCGATCAGAATGGCTTTGCGCCGCAGATTTGGGGCACGGGTTATCCAGTTTCCCTCGGGTAACATGCCTACAATCTCGCTATGTGCATGCTGACTGATTTGCCTGATCAACGTCTGACGATATTTTTCCGGCATCCAATCCTTTGGCTCAATCCTGATTTCTTTGTGAATCTTATCGTGGAATATATCAGTAAGGCCTTTTTCCATGGTAAATTGATTGATCCCAAAAGTAGGAAAAGAAAAACAATGCTAACGAATGTTAGCCTGCCAAATCAAATTAATACTCCATTTTTATTTTAAGTTGATTCGGATACTATTTTATATCAAAGTCCACGACTACTTTCTCTGTTCGCGGATGTGACTGACAGGTTAAAATAAAGCCCTGTTCTATTTCTTCCGGTTCAAGACCGTAGTTTACATCCATGTCTACTTTACCTTCTACCAGTTTCGCGCGGCAGGTGCAGCAAATACCTCCTTTGCAGGCATAAGGCAGATCCGCTCCCTGTTTTATGGCGGCATCAAGAATGGCATCACTATCAAACCCTAAATCAAAATCAATACTTACACCATCCATCTTAATGGTAATCTTACTTTGTTTATTGTCCTGTATACTGGCCCGTTGTCTTTTATCCGCCAGCTTTTCCTTCCCCATTCCCGGTATTGTAAATAATTCGAAATGGATCTTTTTTGTATTGATCCCATTACTTTCTAATGCTTCTTTCACCCGGAAAATCATATTCTCAGGTCCGCACAGGAAAAAAGCATCGGTATGTTTGACAGCGATGTATTTATCAAAAAGCAACCTGCACTTTTCCGTATCTATTCTTCCGAAGTTGATGTTCGCATCGGTTTTTTCTCCCGATAAAATATAAATCACCCGAAAGCGGTTCATATACCGGTTCTTCAATGCCTCGAGTTCTTCTTTAAAAATGATGGATTGCCGGTTACGGTTGCCGTATACCAGGGTAAAATTACTGGTAAGCTCTGTTTGTAAAGTGGTTTTGATGATGGAAATAAGCGGTGTAATGCCACTTCCAGACGCAAACCCCACATATTCTTTTGAATCAGCGGGATGTAATTCAGTATAGAATTTTCCTATGGGTGGCATCACATCCAGCAAATCGCCTTTTTTTAGCAGATCATTTGCATAAGTGGAGAAAACACCTTCCGGCATTTTTTTTATGGCTATGCGCAGTTCATTTTCCAGCGGGCTGCTGCAAATAGAGTAGGAGCGTCGTACCTCTTCCCCGTTTATTTTTGTACGGATGGTCAGGTACTGGCCCTGTTTGTAGCGAAAAGTTTCTTTCAGTTTCTCAGGAACTGAAAATAAAACGGAAACGCAATCAGCCGTTTCCATCCTTACTTCAGCCACCTGTAATTTTTCAAAATGAATAGACATTATTCTGATGTTATTGCTCCCCTTCACAACAGGCGGGAGGATTACTTGTTTATCAGTCCTCCAACAAGAATGGTAACCATATTCTCTTCCAGTTCTTTCGCACTGATTTTTTGAATAGAACGGTGCCAGCTTTCAATACCACTGATAGCATGTAACATGATTAATACAGCGGTTGGGGCATCAATTTTTTTGATCTCTTTATTGCGGATGCCTGTTTCTATGATAGCTGCAAAACGTTTTCGGTAAATGCGCCGCTGGTTCTGAAAGTTGGAAAGGTAAGGGTCGGCCAAATGTTTCCATTCCCGGTCACAAACATATACTTCTTCATAATGGCTAATCATTTCATTGATGTGAAACCGAAGCAATTTCTCTACTTTTCCAATTGAGGAACCCTGCTCCGCCTCAATCTCATCAATTTTATGTGTGAAACGGTTGGCCACACTGAAACATAGCTCATGTAACAGGTCTGTTTTTGATTTGATATGATTATACAGACTGGCTGCTTCTACGCCTACCAATTCTGCAAGGTCACGCATACTGGCAGCTTTAAAACCTTTTTCGCGAAAAAGGATGGCTGCCTTGGTTACAATCACATCTTTGCGTGAGATGTTCTTGTCTGTTTTGATTCTGGCCATGCAGCGAAGATAAGAAGCTAACATGTGTTAGCAAGAATTTTTGGCCTGAAATATTTTTTTGTTAGTTTTAATGCTATCAGCCAATCAAAATAAACCATCCCTTTATTCCCTTTTCACCCCCCAATGCCCTAATTTCGCCACCCGATAACAAAACCAACATTATGTCTTTAGTAGTTGTAGGATCCATGGCTTTTGATGCTATCGAAACCCCTTTTGGCAAGAGTGATAAAATTGTGGGTGGCGCAGGTACTTATATTGCCTGGTGCGCCTCCAATTTTACACCCGTTAAGCAAATCTCTGTGGTAGGTGGTGATTTTCCCCGGTCAGAGCTGGATGCCCTTATTGCCCGTAATGTAAACATGGAAGGGGTACAGATTAAAAAGAATGAGAAGACATTCTTCTGGAGAGGCCGCTACCATATGGATATGAATAGCCGCGATACATTGGAAACCCAGTTAAATGTGCTTGAAAATTTTCAGCCCATTGTTCCGGATAGTTACCAGGACTGTGAATATTTAATGTTGGGTAACCTGGTTCCGGCTATTCAGACAAGCGTAATTACACAATTGAAAAAACGCCCGAAGCTGATTGTGATGGATACCATGAACTTCTGGATGGAGGTAGCTATGGATGACCTGAAGAAAACTATTTCGATGGTTGATGTGCTGATGATAAATGATAGTGAAGCAAGGCAATTAAGTGGCGATTTTTCTTTGGTAAGGGCAGCAGGTTCTATCATGAAAATGGGTCCCAAATATCTCGTTATCAAGAAAGGTGAGCACGGTGCATTATTGTTCCATGAAGACAAAGTATTTTTTGCACCGGCTTTGCCTTTGGAAGATGTATTCGATCCAACGGGTGCCGGGGATACTTTTGCGGGTGGGTTTATAGGACATATTGCCAAAACAAACGACATTTCTTTTGAAAACATGAAAACAGCCATCATAGTAGGTAGTGCTATGGCTTCTTTCTGTGTTGAAAAATTTGGCACCGAAAGAATCAGGGCTGTTGGTAAAACAGAGATTGATGCCAGACTCACCGAGTTTGTTCAGTTAGTGAATTTTGATATTTCGTTGGTTTGATAGCGGGGGGTAAACCAAAAATTCCTTATATTTGTACCGTAGTGATGACAATAAAACATACAAAACGTATTAAGAAACCTCTCTAACGGGAAGTGCTGATCGTTTGTGTATGATTCAATATACTTAGAAGCCTTCCCAAACCGGGGAGGTTTTTTATTTACTTACCAATAAACCAATAAACCAACAAACAATGAAAGTAGCTGTTGTAGGCGCCACCGGACTGGTAGGCACCAAAATGTTGCAGGTATTAGCCGAGCGTAATTTCCCGGTAACAGAATTGATTCCGGTAGCTTCTGAAAGATCTGTAGGCAAGGAAGTGGAATTCAAGGAGAAGAAGTATAAGGTAGTTAGTATGCCGGATGGCATTGCCGCCAAACCTGCCATAGCTATTTTTTCTGCAGGTGGTGGTACCTCTTTGGAGTGGGCCCCCAAATTTGCGGAAGCCGGAATCAGGGTAATTGATAATTCCTCAGCCTGGCGCATGGACCCCACTAAAAAATTAGTGGTTCCTGAAGTGAATGCGGCTGTGTTAACAAAAGATGATTTGATTATTGCCAATCCAAACTGTTCCACCATCCAAATGGTAGTGGCTTTACAACCCCTGCATCTGAAATATAAGATCAAAAGGATTGTGGTAAGTACTTACCAGAGTGTAACAGGTACGGGTAAAAAAGCGGTTGACCAGTTATTTAATGAAAGAAAAGGAATAGAAGGCGAGATGGCTTATAAATATCCCATTGACCTTAACGTAATTCCGCAGATAGATGTATTCCTTGATAATGGGTATACCAAAGAGGAAATGAAAATGGTAAAAGAAACCAATAAGATCATGCAGGATGATTCGATCCGTGTTACGGCAACCACCGTACGCATCCCGGTTGTTGGGGGGCATAGTGAAAGCGTAAACGTAGAATTTGAAAATGATTTTGATCTTGTAGAACTAAAAAAACTGTTAAGCAAATCAGCCGGCATTATTGTTCAGGATGAACCCTCTCAGGCATTATATCCCATGCCGTTATGGGCTCACGAAAAAGATGCAGTGTTCGTTGGCCGTTTGCGCAGAGATGAAACACAGGCAAATACCCTGAATATGTGGATCGTAAGCGATAACCTCCGCAAAGGGGCCGCTACCAATGCGGTTCAGATTGCTGAATATCTTTTGGCAAAGGGAATTATTTAAGTTTTGGCTATTACCGGAGTGAAAATCACTCACTTTCAAATTTGATTTTCACTCCGGTATGATTACCGTGTACCTTTATGTCTTTACCATGAAGCTACTTTCCGCACAGCAGATCCGTGAATGGGATCAGTATACGATTACCAATAAACCCATTCCTTCCATTGATCTTATGGAAAAAGCCGCATTGGCTTGCGTGGCATGGATGCATGATAAAGGAATTGAGCGCTGTATCACTAAAGTCTTTTGTGGTAAAGGCAATAATGGGGGAGATGGATTAGCCATTGCCCGGTTATTAATTCAGAAAGGGTACCCACTAACCGTTTATGTACTCGAATCGGGGAAAAAAGGTACTGTTGATTTTGAATCCAATCTGCAATTACTGAAAGAATGTATCGCCGATATTCACTTTATCGAATCTTCCAATGATTTTCCTTTCATAGAAGAAACCGAATGGGTTATTGATGCCTTATTCGGTTCGGGACTGAATCGTCCTTTGAATGCTTTAAGTGCGGATTTGGTTCAGTTTATCAATCAATCCGGATCAAAAATTATTTCCATTGATATACCGGGTGGAATGGGGATCGATTTCAGTTGCAAAAATAAATCGGTTATCCGCGCAAACCATACAGTAACTTTTCAAAGCCTGAAGCGTTGCTTTCTCATGACTGAAAATGCAGATTATTTTGGGGAAATCTCTGTGCTGGATATTGGACTTGACAGCCGGTTTTTAGAAAGTATTGAAACGCTATTTACATTTATTTCCGGGCCACTCGTTCATTCAATCATACAGCCAAGAAGCCCTTTTTCACACAAGGGTAATCATGGCCACGCTTTACTTTTAGCCGGCAATAAAGGAAAGATGGGCGCCGCTGTAATTGCTGCCAAAGCCTGTTTACGCTCAGGTGTTGGCATGTTAACTGTAAATGTTCCGTTTGCATTCTCATCGATCATGCATGGCTCCA
>CAYHTC010000056.1:0-3187 GCA_964359445.1 uncultured Sediminibacterium sp.
CTGATTTCCGAACCATTATTTTGATACCCAATCCTTCCATCCGCGGTTCCTGCAACAGATTCCCAACGCGCTCCGGGAATAAGGATGAATTTTTTTGTGAGCCTTATCACATTCTCAAAAGCAAACGCTATGTTGTGATTCACAAAACCGAGTTCGGTTGGATAGGTAGCATCCAGGATAGTTGCATTAAAATCAGAACCGGTATCTCCTTTACCATTGCGATTACGGTCCGTATTGCCATAATAATACCTGGCAGAGGCTGTAAGTGAGTTACTGATGCCTGCCAGGTTGTAGTGGGCAAGGTACCGTAACTCCGCTCCGTAATTACGGTAATGTTCCACATCAATGGTCCTGTTGGCATACGCAAGGGTTGCGGCCCGGACAGTATCTTTATTATTGATGGCATTGATATATCCGGTACTGGATCTGTGGCCATTCAAACCAAATACTTTGAGGTTGAAAATATTATGCTCATTCAATGTATAATCAAGAGAAATGGCAGCAGTGCCCCATTCAATATTCAGCCAGTTCCTGCCACGTAAAGATTGTTGCGCATTTTTAGTGAAAAGGGCGTCTGTTAAACCTCCCGGCTGCTGGCTCAACATACTGTAACGCAGCAGTTCCGCGGTAAGCTTCCATTTATTACTGAAAATATGTGTAAATGTGCCAAAGCCGGTATTGGTTTTATAACGGCTGTTATCGCGCCAGCCGTTGGCATTGCGGTGATCAAAGAAACCATAATAATGATTGTTGCCGGTTTTGCCACCGATGGCATTGAAGGTATTTACCAATCCAAAGCTTCCAAAAGTCTGTTGCGATTCTACTGCAAAGGGCTTATCAATATCACTCCCATTGTGTAAGACATAATTGAGCATACCGCCGAGCTGCGGCCCATATTGCAGGGAACCTGCCCCTTTCACTATCTGCAGCCTTTGTACCGCCTGCAAAGGTGGATTATAGTATGCCTCCGGATAACCAAAAGGATCGGCAGAAATATCATACCCATCCTGGCGAACATTAAAATCCCAACTCCTGTTTGGACTTAACCCGCGGGTAGCGATACCAATCTGTATACCACTGCCATCACTTTCCCATATATGAATGCCCGGCACTTTGGCAAGTACCTGGCGCATATTATTGGTAACAATATTACCATTTACGTTATTTAATACAACCAATGCATTCTTCTTGCCTGCAAAAATATACGTGCCTACTATTTCAGGTAACTGATGAATATCAGCACGGGTATCTTTTCCTACTACAGTAACATCAGGTAAAAATTCTTTTGCGGTAAGGGTATCATCTCCGGTAATGTTTTGAGCCGGTACACGGGTACCCGCCAAACAAAACAACAATAAACAAAGTCTGCTCTTATTCATAAGTTACTCTCTTAAATTAGTTTCACAAAACTGCGATACAATTAAAGGAGTTCCTTACGCTATCGGAAAAGCCTGTTTACGGAATAAGGAAAATATTAATTATTAATTATTAATTATTAATTGACTTCGCCCTCCTACATAAGTGCCGGTAACTTTAATTTTCAAGATTTCATTTTCCGCTACTTTCATCAGATCCTTATCCAGTAAAATAAAATCAGCTTTTTTACCAACCTCCAGACTACCCACTTCCTTTTCAAGAAAGCCGGCTTTTGCCGCCCAGATGGTTATTCCACGAATCGTTTCTTCCCTGCTCAATGCATTCTCTGCCTGGAAGCCACTAGCCGGAAACCCTTTGGCATCTTTACGCGCAACAGCCGCTAAAAATGTTTTGAAGGGTGAAATAGCTTCTACCGGAAAATCTGTTCCCAATGGTAGCCAGCCATTTTGCCGCAATAACTGTTTAAAAGCATAACCACTTTTCAGCCTTTCTTTTCCTAATCTTTCTTCGGCCCAGTACATATCACTGGTAGCATGAGTGGGTTGTACCGAAGGAATAATATTCGCTGCCCCAAATAAATTAAAATCGTTTTGATTAATGACCTGTGCATGTTCTATACGCCAGCGTTTATCATTCTTTCCCTTTAAATATTTCTGATAAATATGGAGTATTTCCCGGTTGGCGCTATCGCCGATCGCATGGGTGCACATCTGAAAATCTGTGGCTGCCAATACCTGCGCCAGCGAGTCGTAATGAGATTGGTTACGCAATAAAAAGCCCTGCCATCCCGCTTTATCGTTATAAGGCTGCAAGAGGCAGGCGCCGCGACTGCCCAGCGCGCCATCGGCATATACTTTGAATCCGTTTACAAAAAGTTTGTCTGTTTTATACGGACCACGTTTCAGGTATTTCCCAATATTCTCACTGTTATCACTCAACATAATAAACAAACGCATAGCCAGTTTGCCTTCTTTTTGTAAAGTATCTATGGCTTCTGCCTCACGATAACTCAACCCGCAATCGGTAATAGTTGTCAGGCCCTGTTCAAAACATTTTTTTTCCGCGGCCTGTAACCATTGTATATAGACCTCTTTGGTTGGATCCGGAATCTGTGCATATACTTTATTGTCCGCATTATCAATCAACACACCGGTCAGTTTACCATTCTTCACTTCAATAGATCCACCAACCATGATTTGTCCGGCTTTGATACCAGCCAGATCCAATGCTTTCTGATTGGCGATAGCAGCATGCCCATCCACCCTTGAAATAATCACAGGTTTATCAGGAAATAGTGCATTGAGCGCGTCATTGGTTGGATACGTTTTGCCTGGCCACCGGTTCTGATCCCATCCACGCCCCTGTATCCATGGAAGATCAGGATGCAGATCAGCAAAAGTTTTTATTCTTGCTACGGTTTCTTCCCAGGTATTTGTTCCAAACAGATCAGCCTGAAACAATGACCGGCCATACCCCACAAAATGCGCATGCGCATCAATAAAACCTGGATATACCGCGGCGCCTTTCACATCAATGGTTTCAGCGGAACTAAATGTAGCCAGTATAGCCGCATTTGTACCCACCGCTACAATTTTTCCGTCTTTTACAGCCATCGCTTCAGCGATACTGAATGAAGAATCAACCGTATAGATTATTCCATGATGAACAATGGTATCGGCTTTCTCCTTTCCGCATGAAGCAAGTACAAACAATAAGGCAATGGTGGTAATTCTTTGCATAAGCAAGCTTAAGTTATACAGAGCTTTTGCCCCTATGGGGCATAGAAAAACTTCATGTGAAAATTATCCCG
>CAYHTC010000056.1:3287-12374 GCA_964359445.1 uncultured Sediminibacterium sp.
CTGCTTCGCGGTTTACCAAAAACCAAAACCCGGAGGAATTGAACGATGAATATTCGATATTCAAGGGGGCTATTTCAATAATTCACAAGGCTTCAACTGCCACCTGCAATTCATTATACGCATGGTTATCGCGGGCTATTTCAACAATTCACAAGGCTTCAACCCCGTATGCTTCTTGAAGGCCGCGGAAAAATGCGAGATGGAGGAATAGCCAAGCAATGCGGATACATCGGTTACACTTAATCCCTTTTCATACAAAAGGTATTTGGCGTGTTCCATGCGTTGTTGCTGGTAAAAATCAAATATGGTGGTACCGAAAACTTCTTTGAACCCCTTTTTAAGATAGCACTCGTTCATAGCCACTTTGCGGCTCAATTCCTTAATGGTAATGGGGTCGCCGATATGCTGGAGTAAAATTTCCCTTGACTGGTAAATTCTTTCAAGCCCGCTCTCATCGGCCAGAAATTTGCAACTGAACCCTTCTTCTTTTTCTTCTACCAGGCATTCAAGGCTGTACAATAACAGCTCATGTATTTTGGCATTCACAAAAATATTTTCCAGTGAACCGGAATAACTGTGATTTAGTAAACCATCCAGCACATTCCTTTTTTTGATACAGAGAGGGAATATTTTGGTGAAGGCATTGGGATGTCTGAAAGCCAGTACCTCGTCTTTATGATTGTTGACCTTTACATTGTGTACAAACTGGTGCAGGAAGGTAGCCGTAAAATGAAAAGTGAATACATCTACTGTCTGGTGCTTCCCCCCGCATACCTGGGTTGGCAACTCTCCGCACTGCGCACAACTTCTTTCCTCACAATACCGGTTACCGGTGATGCAATACCGGAGCTCGAGATAATTTTCTGCCGGCTTTTTACTGTTATAGTGGTACACCATCATACCCGTATCTTCCGCCACCCAGGGATGCTGTGCATAGTAACGCCTGATGCTGTACTGGATAGAGCCGGGAATATCCTGCCCTTTTTCGTACAACAGGTCCATGCTGGGTTCTATACCGCCACGATGCGAAACCTTTAATATGTCCATTACCTGTACCATCGAAATGCGAAATTAATGTATAAACATCTATTTTGCAAGTTAAAGCCTTTCCCAACTGTCATGAACCCGTCATTTTAACCATTCACATTCCCCCGTAAAATGGGGAAAAATTGCCTTGTTTTCATCCCCAAAAACCCTTTATTTTCATTAACTTTGCCCACTTCTGAAAATTACTTAAAACACAGGACTGACAAGCATTTATGAGTCAAGAACAACAGATTAGTAACGACGCCCAGAACAAGAATTACGGGGCAGACAGCATACAGGTATTGGAAGGATTGGAAGCGGTACGTAAAAGGCCCGCCATGTATATTGGTGATATTGGCGTAAAAGGCCTTCATCACCTGGTATATGAAGTGGTAGACAACTCCATTGATGAGGCCCTCGCCGGCTATTGTAAGAACATTACCGTTTCGATACATGAAGACAATTCAATAAGTGTACAGGATGATGGACGGGGTATTCCTACTGCCATGCATACGAAAGAAAAGCGCAGTGCATTGGAAGTGGTGATGACCGTATTACATGCCGGTGGTAAATTCGATAAGAATACTTACAAAGTATCCGGTGGGTTGCATGGGGTAGGTGTGAGTTGTGTGAATGCGCTGAGTGCTAAATTAATAGTGAATGTTCACCGTGAAGGAAAAATATTTGAACAGGAATACCATACCGGCGTTCCGCAATACGCGGTTCGCGAGGTGGGTACCAGCGCTAAAACAGGTACCTATGTTCACTTCTGGCCTGATATGACCATTTTTCAGGAATCTGTTTATAAAAGAGAAATCCTGGAGGGCCGTTTGCGTGAACTTTCTTTCCTGAACAGAAGAATCAATATTATAATCATTGATCTGCGCGAGAAAGATGAAGAGGGTAATGTGTACACAAAGAATTTCTATAGCGAAGGTGGTATTGTAGAGTTTGTAGAGATGCTGGATAAAAATGGTAACCGCAATCCATTGATCCCTTCTCCTTTATATGTGGATGGACATGATGAGGCCTCCAATGTAGCGGTAGAAGTGGCTCTTACCTATAATGATGATTTTAAGGAGCATATTTTCTCTTATGTAAACAATATCAATACCATTGAAGGCGGTACACACGTTACCGGTTTCAGGCAGGCATTAACCCGGGTATTTAAAACCTATGGCGATAAACAGGGATTGTTTGAGAGAGCCAAAGTAGTCATTGAAGGGGATGATTTCAGAGAGGGATTGAGTGCCATCATTTCTGTAAAAGTTCCGGAACCACAGTTTGAAGGTCAGACTAAAACCAAACTGGGTAACAGTGAGGTAAGTGGTATTGTACAAACAACCGTTGCCCGCGCATTAGAAGCCTTTCTGGAAGAAAATCCCAGGGAAGCGAAGAATGTCATCTCCAAAATTATACTGGCTGCCCAGGCCAGGGTGGCGGCAAAAAAAGCGCGCGATATGGTGCAGCGCAAAACGGTATTAAGCGGTAGCGGATTACCCGGTAAACTGGCCGATTGCAGTGAAAGGGATCCTGAGAAATGCGAATTATACCTGGTGGAAGGAGATTCTGCCGGCGGTACGGCCAAACAGGGCCGCGACAGGAGCCACCAGGCCATCCTGCCCTTACGGGGTAAGATATTGAACGTAGAAAAAGCGATGGAGCATAAGATCTATGAGAATGAAGAGATCCGTAATATGTACACGGCGCTGGGGGTTACAGTAGGTACGCCCGATGATCCAAAAGCATTGAATGTTACTAAACTGCGTTACCATAAGCTCATCATCATGACCGATGCCGATGTGGATGGTTCGCATATTGCCACCCTGATACTTACTTTCATTTTCCGTTATATGAAAGAGCTGGTTGAACAGGGTTATGTGTACATAGCACAACCCCCTTTATACCTGGTTAAGAAAGGAAAAGAGCAGGAATATGCGTACAGCGAAGAGCAAAGAAAAACCTGGATAGCCAGGCTGGGCGGTGGGAAAGATGATAGCGTTACCACACAGCGATACAAGGGTTTGGGTGAGATGAATGCCGATCAGTTATGGGAAACCACCATGGATCCGGCCCGCAGAACCCTGAAACAGGTAACCATTGAGAGCGCATTTGAAGCCGACCGTATCTTCAGCATGCTGATGGGTGATGATGTGGCCCCGCGCCGCGAATTCATTGAAAGTCATGCTAAGTATGCCAGGATAGACGTATAATTAAGCATAGACCGGCCCGGAAATTTCAGTTTCCTGAAAAAAATTGGTAGCTTGTGGTCAATAACCCATTGTTTATCTACTAACTTTTAAATTCTAAAAACATGGACACATCAAAAATGATCAAAGCATATTGCCTGAAAACAAAGGAGAAAAATGTTCCCCTGCAGGATGCTGTGATTACAAAAACAGCAAAAGGTGGCTACATGGCCGGTGGTCACGATGGTAAAGGCAATAAGATGGCTGCTATCTTAAGCGAAGCAAAAGCTTTGCAGGCGATTGCAGACGGCGTTGCCAAAAAAGGTTTCTAAGAGGGGATCATACAGGGAAAAAGAAATTAGATCCGGTTACACTTAGTGACCGGATTTTTTTTTGCGTAACCTCCGCCTCTCCGCGGCAGAAGTTACGCGGAGGGAACAACAACCTGGTCATGCATGAGGATTAGAAACTCCTGCATGGCTTCCATATTTTTTACATTATCTGCAATGAGCAGAAACATGCGGCCGGTTTGTTTGAGTCTTGCCTTATTGGTTCCCTTCTGTAAAAAGTTCAATACCCTTTTAAACAGGGCCGATTCGAAATAAGGCGAATCAGGACGATTGATGAAATAACACCTGAGTGTATCCTCCTTCAACGTCATCTTCTCAAAACCAATATCTACGCCCATCCAACGGCATCTCACTGTGTTAAAAAGGGCCTCTACCTGGGGTGGAACGGGTCCGAACCTGTCGGTCATCTCCGTATGAAATGCCAGCAAATCTTCTTCTTTTTCACAATTATCCAGCCGGGTGTATAAAGACAAGCGCTCAGTAATACTTTCAACATAACTGTCGGGCAGCAGAATTTCCAGATCGGTATCAATGGTACAATCACTCACAAAATCATCCTGCTTACTGATCTCTTCTTTAAACAGGTCCTGAAAAGAATTCCGTTTCAGTTCACGCACGGCTTCTTCCAGTATTTTCTGGTACATTTCAAATCCGATCTCTGCCATGAATCCGGTTTGCTCACCACCCAGCAAATTACCGGCGCCCCTGATATCCAGGTCGCGCATGGCTATCTGGAAACCACTTCCCAGATCACTGAACTGCTCCAGTGTTTGTAAACGTTTTCTTGAATCGGCAGGCAGGGAACCCATTGGCGGCGCCAATAAATAACAGAATGCTTTCTTATTACTACGGCCTACCCTGCCTCTTAACTGGTGCAGATCGCTCAAACCAAAATGATGGGCATTGTTTACGATAATGGTATTCACATTCGGAATATCCACACCACTCTCTACAATATTGGTACAAACCAGTACATCATATTTCTTATCAATAAAATCAAGTATCCTTTCTTCCAGTTCATGCCCTTCTAACTGGCCATGGGCAAAACCGATGCTGAGGTCCGGACAAAGCCCCTGTATCATCGCGCTCATTTCCGCGAGGCCCTGAACGCGGTTATGAATAAAGAAAACCTGGCCGCCGCGTTCCGTTTCATAATAAATAGCCTCACGGATAAAATCATCATTAAACACCTGCACTTCTGTCTGTATCGGCTGCCGGTTGGGGGGTGGTGTGTTAATGATACTGAGATCCCTGGCACCCATCAAACTGAATTGCAGGGTTCGTGGAATGGGGGTTGCCGTAAGTGTTAAGCAGTCAACACTCGTTTTTAAAGTCTTTAATTTTTCTTTATGTCCTACCCCGAATTTCTGTTCTTCATCAATCACCATCAAACCCAGGTTTTTAAATTTCACTTCTTTACCCAGGATACCATGGGTGCCGATGATGATATCAATTTTCCCTTCTTCCAGTTTTTGCAGGGTTTCTTTTTTTTCTTTGGATGATTTGAAGCGATTGATAAAATCAACCGTAACCGGAAAATCTTTTAATCTTTCCCGGAAAGTCTTGTAATGCTGAAAAGCGAGTATCGTGGTAGGAACCAATACAGCAGCCTGTTTGCCGTCTAAGCAGGTTTTGAATGCGGCACGGATGGCCACTTCGGTTTTACCAAAACCCACATCACCGCAAACCAGCCTGTCCATGGGGCTCTCGCTTTCCATATCTTTCTTTACATCGGCGGTAGCCTTGCTCTGGTCGGGTGTATCTTCATAAATGAAAGAGGCTTCCAGTTCTGTTTGCATATAATTATCCGGCGCATGAGCGAACCCCTGCTGCGATTTTCTTTGCGCGTATAATTTAATCAGATCAAAAGCGATCTCTTTTACTTTGGCTTTTGTTTTTTCCTTCAGTTTATTCCAAACATCAGAACCCAGTTTATTAATCTTTGGAACGGTTCCTTCCTTACCGGTGTACTTGGAAATCTTATGCAGTGAATTAATATTTACATACAGGATATCAGTGTCTTTATAAATAATCCGCACCGCCTCCTGCACTCTTCCGTTGGCCTCAATTTTTTGTAAGCCACTATACGTGCCAACACCATGATCAATATGGGTAACATAATCGCCGGGCTGCAGATCGCGCAGGGTTTTTAGGGTAAGTGCCTTGTTCTTGTTATATGCCTGTTTAACCTTGTATTTATGGTATCGCTGAAATACCTGGTGATCCGTATAACACACTACTTTCAGGTCCTCATCTATAAATCCTTCATGTATGCCGGTGGCCACGGGTACAAACCGGATCTCTGTTTGCAGATCGGCGAAAATACTGTTCAGTCTTTCTAATTGTTTTACCTGTTCGGCAAAAATATAAATGCCATATCCGGCTGCTTCATGCGCTTTCAGGTTGGCAATGAGCAAATCAAAACGCCGGTTAAAAGAAGGTTGTGTTTTGGTATTGAATACTATCTCAAAATTGGCCATGTGGGCCCTGTAGCCAAATTCAACGATATGCCTGTTTTGCAGTTGTTGTTCTACTGTTTCCGCTTTCACAAAATCGTTCCGGCTGATTTCCTTAACTATTATGGCGCCATCTTCCTCATCGCTGTTATGCATACGGAAACCGGTGTTGAGCAGACTGATAAAGCCTTGCAGGTCTTCTTCCTGGTGACTGATCTTTTCTTTGATCACGTCCCAGTCTTTCAGCCAGACAATCGTATTCTCCGCTACAAATTCAAGCAATGATATTTTCTCATCGCTATCAAATTGTGTTTCAATATTGGGGATGATATTTACCTGCAATAATTTTCTTTCACTCAACTGTGTTTCCGGATCAAATATCCGTATGCTGTCTACCTCATTACCGAATAGTTCTACCCGGTATGGTTTCTCGTTCCCAAAAGAATAAATATCCAGTATCCCGCCGCGTAAGGCAAACTGTCCGGGTTCATACACAAAATCGGTACGGTCAAATCCATACATCACAAATAATTCCATCAAACTGTTAAGGTTGATGGTGTCATTTGTTTTGATACTGATGATATTAGTTTTGAGTGTTTGGGGCAATACCACTTTTTCGAAAAGTGCTTCGGGATAGGTAACAATAATTTTGCGGTTACCGCCTGCGGATAATTTGGTAAGCGCTTCGGTACGCAACATTACGTGTGAGCTGTTGAGTAATCTGAAATTTTTCCGGTTCTTAAAAGAGGATGGAAAATAAAACAGGTCGGGGGCATGGGTCAGGTTTTCCAGCGTATTATGAAAGTAGGCGGCTTCTTCGGCATCATTCAAAACCACCAAATGGTTTAACTGCCGGCAATGGGGATGCATAAATACCGAGCTCACCACAAACGCCGAGTTGCTACCCAGTAAATTTTTGAGAAAGATGCGTTGCGTTCCGGCAAAAGAGAGCCTGTCCGCCAACTGAAAAAGCCGGGGTGAATTTTGGTACTGCTCCAGCAACACATTCAGATTCATAGCCACAAAATCAATATCCTTTTCCTAAAGAAGGGGCAAAGATAGTTGGCAGCGCTGAATAAAACGCCTTGAATATTTAATAGTTTGCCCGGGAACTTACCGCCAGATTGGCTTTCGTGAGTTTGCCTTCTTCTACGGTAAAAAGGGCGATAGTATTGTTAGTGTCGAACAGGTTCGCATAAAACCGGTTCCCCTGTTTGATAAAAAGGGAATAGGAACCCGGCGCCAGTGCAATGGTATAAGCTCCGGTACTGTCTGTTTGAACAGAATCAACCAGTTTCGTGTTGATTGCTGTATAAGCAGGCGAAGTGCCTATCCGGCTTACCTGGCTGATATGGGTGGGTTCATATATAAAAACTGTTGTTAAAATTCCACGGGGTTCAGATGGCACCGCTCCTTTCATGGGCATTTGATTACCGGCAAATTCAGTAATTTGGCCCGCGATGCCCTGCAATACAGCCGAAGAATTTGTTTTTTTGGCCGGTGAACAGGCGGAAATGATGCAGCCAAGCGAACAAAGAATAAAAAGAATCTGTTTCATACATCACTTTGAATGATGAAAGTATCTAATTTAGTGAATAATCCTCCTGATTTTTTTATGAAACAGGCGGCAGGTAAACTTTTATGGTTATGATGAAAAAAATAGTACTGCCCTTTCTATGGATTTGCGGATTCACCGGCATGGTTGCAGCACAGGAATTTACCAATACCCGTATTTTAAACCAGGCGGCTATCGGATACCGTATTTCAGGTAATGCTAATTATACCAAGGCTTTATTACTTGCCAAAACCAAGGGCTGGCCTCTTAGTATTACAGCCAGAGAAGGAAGAACAGGGGTACTGGTGGGTGTGGATGATTTTGGTTTACCTAAATATTACATGACCAATAATAACACCATTGCCGCGGCCACCAGCCGGGCCAATCAGTTATGGCCATCCGGGTTAACCGGGCTGAACCTTACGGGCAGTTCCGCCAATATGAAAAATAAGCTGGCTATCTGGGATGGGGGTGCTGTATTAGGTTCACATGTGGAACTGAACGGACGTGTTATCCAAAAAGATAATCCGGCTTCTACCAGTAACCATTCAACGCATGTAAGCGGAACCATGATTGCCTCCGGTGTGAATCCGAGCGCCAGGGGAATGGCCTATGGTATCCAGGGCATAGTCGCGTATGATTATACAAATGATATTACAGAGATTGCTTCGGAAGCATCCAATCTCATTTTATCGAATCACTCCTATTCTATTGTTTCGGGATGGAATTACAACAGTTCAAAAAGCCGCTGGGAATTTAACGGGAAATCGACCGACAATGAAGATTACAAATTTGGCTATTACAATGATGATTCACAGGCCCTTGATTCGATTGCCTATCATGCCCCTTATTACCTGATTGTAAAATCGGCAGGCAATAACCGTAGTGAAAACGGGCCCGCTATCGGAGAAAATTATTGGCGCTATAATGCAAGTGGTACGATGGCCGATGCCGGTACCCGTCCTTCCGGTATCAGCAGTAATGACAGTTATGATATTATATCATGGGATGCCGGGGCCAAAAATATTTTAACGGTGGGCGCCGTATCGGGTATCCCCTCCGGCTATAGCAGGAAAGAAGACGTAGTAATGTCGGCCTTCAGCAGTTGGGGCCCCACAGATGACGGGCGCATTAAACCGGATATTGTTGCTGATGGTATCGATTTATTATCACCGATTGCAACCTCTACTACCAGTTATGCCACTTACAGCGGCACTTCTATGGCAGCGCCCGGCGCCACCGGCTCACTGTTATTATTACAGGAATATTATTCAAAACTAAAGAACTCCGCTACTTCTTTTTTACGTTCCGCCACTTTAAAAGGACTTGCCATACATACCGCCAATGAGGCGGGTAAGGCGCCGGGGCCCGATTATGAATATGGATGGGGCCTGCTGAATGTGCAGAAAGCGGCTGAAGTATTAACCGCTGCCGTTCCAAACAATAATCCATCCACCAGTACGCACCTGTTGTACGAAAATACGCTGGCACAGGGCGGAACCTTTACTACC